>DATKWR010000045.1:0-4672 GCA_035529475.1 Sedimentisphaerales bacterium
CGATGAAGTCCGCGAGAGCATCAAGAAACACGAAGATGTGCTCAACACGCTCAACGACATGCTGGAACAATTGGACGGCAACGGCGTCAATCCGGCTAAGGACAAATTCGTCCTGGGACCGGCGCTGACGTACGACCGAAAGAGCGAACGCTTCGTCGGACCCAACGCGGAGAAGGCCAACAAGTACATCACGTGCTCGTACCGCGAGCCTTTCGTGATGCCGCAGAACTTTTGAATCGCCGCGATAGATTCTGAAAACTGGAAGGCACGAGACGGATCTCGTGCCTTCAGTCTATACTCCCGAAGCACCGCTCGTGCCGAAGCCGCGCCAGAATGCCAAACGGGGCCTTGTCCAGGCAGTTGGGAATTCACGGCCCGGATGAGACTGCACGTGTAATGGCAAGCCCCCCTTCTTAAAGCCCCTACAGAAGTTTTTACACAACCTTCACGATATGCTAACATAAGCACGCAAATATAAGACTCCAGACGCAAGACCCAAGACTCAAGGCGGGGGGTCTGGAGTCCGGCGTCTGGAGTCTGTTATGGCCAATGAGAGCATTCTCGTCGTTGACGACGAGGAAGATGTCCTTGAGCTGGTACGCTACAACCTTGACAGGAGCGGCTATCACGTCGAGACGGCAACTTCCGGCGAAGAAGCTCTCGCAAAGGCCCGCAGAAAACTGCCGGACCTGGTCATTCTGGATTTGATGCTGCCCGGCATGGACGGACTGGACGTCTGCAAGAAACTCAAGAACGACGCCAAGACGGAGGGCCTGCCCATCATCGTGCTCACGGCCAAGAGCGAGGAAAGCGATATTGTGACCGGACTCGAGCTCGGCGCGGACGATTATGTGACCAAGCCGTTCAGCCCAAAGGTGCTGATCGCGCGCGTTCGTCGCATCTTGCGCCGGGCGGTCAGCCGCGACATGGAAAAATCGCCCATAAGGATACGGGATCTGGTCATGGACCCTGGACGGCGCGAAGTCCTTGCCAAAGGTAAGCATGTCAATCTCACGTTCACGGAGTTTAATATTCTGTATGCCCTGGCCAGGCGGCCGGGCCTGGTCTTAACGCGATACCAGATTGTCGATGCCGTGCATGGCGACGATTATCCCGTGACGGACAGGGCCATTGACGTGCAAATTGTTTCCTTGCGAAAGAAGCTGGGCTCGTGCGGCAGTTACATAGAGACGGTGCGCAGCGTAGGCTACCGGTTTAAGGACTAACCCATGTTCAGAAGAAGCTTGTTGTGGCAGCTCTTTCCGGCGTACCTGCTCATAACCGTTGGGGCGTTGCTCATCATCACCTGGTATCTGTCACAACTGTTGCCTGAGTTCTACCACGATCAGGTGGCCGAAGATCTTCAAGCCCGCGCCCGCCTGATAGAGCAGCAGATCGCTCCCGGCCTGAAACAGTCTGACTTCAAAACGGTGGATGAGCTGCTCAGGAAGCTGGGAGCAAGCAGCTCCACCAGAATCACAGTCATCCTTCCAAATGGCCAGGTCGTTGCGGATTCTGATGAGGACCCGGCGAAGATGGAGAAGCACGGGACTCGTCCGGAGTTCAAGGACGCCCTCGAAAGAGGGATGGGGCGGTCCTTGAGATTCAGCAGCACGCTGGGCAAACGCATGATGTACGTAGCGCTGCCGATAGGCGAGCAGGGACGAACGTTGGCCGTGGTTCGAACGTCGATTCCGGCCGTCGCGATAAACAAGAATCTCAGGAATATCTACCGCAAGGTGATTCTGAGCGTCGTGATTGTGACGGTCCTCGCCGCCGGAGTCAGTTGGGCTATTTCCCGCACAATCAGCCGGCCCATCGCTCGGATGAAAGAGATCGCTCAGAGGTTCGCATCAGGGCAGCTCGATCTGCGGGTATCTGCACCCTCGCAGACGGAGCTGGCGGACCTTGCCGAGGCACTGAATGAAATGGCCCGGCAGCTCCGGGAGCGAATCAATACGGTTACCAGACAGCGCAATGAATTGGAGGCGATCCTGTCGAGCATGATCGAAGGGGTCGTGGCCGTGGATGTCAGAGGTCACATCGTCAGTATCAACAAAGCCGCCGCGAAGTTCTTCGGCACCAATCCCGACCAGGCCCGGGGACGCAACGTTGAAGAAGTCATTCGCAACACGGATTTCCAGGAATTCATACAGGGGACGCTGAACGAGGAATCTCCAAGTCAAACAGATATCAGCCTTTGCGGCCCGGAGGAACGGAGTGTGCGGCTTGACGGTGCGAGCCTGACGGACAGCAAGGGTGACAGGGGTGGTGCGGTGGTCGTCATCAGCGATATGACTCGAATGCGTCGCCTGGAAGAGGTCCGGCGTGACTTTGTGGCCAACGTCTCGCACGAGCTGCGCACCCCCATCACCTCGATCAAAGGTTTCGTGGAGACCCTGCTGGAAGGCGCGTTCAGAAAGCCCGATGAAGCGGAGCGTTTTCTCAAGATCATTGCCAAACACTCCGACCGGCTGAACGCGATTGTCGAAGATCTGCTGAGCCTGTCCAGCCTGGAAGAGGGAGCCCAGAAGAGGGAAATCACTTTTGAGAAGACCTCCATCAAGCCGGTACTCGATGCAGTCGTTGAGATGTCCGCCATAAAGGCCGAAGAAAAGAACATCACCCTTAAGCTGGATTGCGACCCGCAGATCGAGGTAACGATCAACACGGTTCTGTTGGAGCAGGCGTTGCTCAATCTCATTGATAACGCGATCAAATACAGCGAGGCGGGACAGCAGGTCCAAATCAAGGCGCACAAGGCGGATGCAATGATAATGATTTCGGTCCAGGATAACGGCTGCGGTGTGCCAAAGATACATCAAGACCGGATATTCGAGCGATTCTACGTGGTGGACAAGAGCCGCAGCCGCAAGCTTGGGGGAACCGGACTCGGCCTGGCCATCGTCAAGCACATCGCTGAGGTACACGGCGGATACGTCCGGCTCGAAAGCTCACTTGCAGCAGGCAGCACCTTTACCATGCACCTGCCGGTCGGTTTGTAGAGAAACCGAAACCGGCCGCCGGAGCCTTCAGGAATTCCGCGGCGAGCTGTGAATCGAGACGCCCACCCGCAAGGGCATTTTTTTTCATATTGACAGGATTCTAACACAACGTTGATATTAGCCTAACAACTGTGGGATATTTGGTCTTGCTGATGTACGAAGTCGCTGCCCGACATCGGATCGGGGCAGCATACGAATGTTCGGCGTTTCTTAGGGAGATGCACAAATGGAAAGGCATGAGATGAAAAAGGGATTTGTGGGACTGTTGGCTGCGGCCGTGCTGGTGTCTTCGTGGCCGGCGGCGAGAGTCAAGGCTGATGAGCTTGGTGAGCTCAAGGAGCAGCTCTCGGAATTGAAGAACAGAATTACCGAGTTAGAGGCCAGACAGCCGCAGAAAGAGACGTCGTGGGCCGAGAAAGTCAAGATATCGGGCGATCTAAGATATCGCCACGACCACCTGGACTATCAGAACAACAGCGGCGGATGGGAGAACGGCGTGGACCGAGACCGGCTGCGCGCGAGGCTGATGCTTGAGGCCATTGTCAATGATGAATGGGATGTCGCCTTCAGAATCGCCACCGGCAGCGATAGGAGCCCCATTTCGACGAACCAGGACCTTGAGGACGCTTTCTCCAAGAAAGACATCTGGCTGGACCTGGCTTACTTCAACTGGCACCCGGCGGAAAGCGAAGGACTGAATGTTCTTGGCGGCAAAATCAGGAATCCCTTTTACAAGGTTGGCAGAAATGAGCTTATTTGGGACAACGACCTTAACCCGGAAGGCATCGCGGGGCGGTTCAGCAGACCGCTGAGTGATTCCGACCGCCTGTTCGTCAACGGCGGCGGTTTCTGGGTGGATGAAAGTACCGCCGGCGCAGACACGTCGTTGTGGGGCGCGCAGACGTATATCAAACACGATTTGGACAATTCCGATTACCTGCTGGGCGGCGCCAGCTATTGGGACTATGGCAACCTGCAAGGGCGAAGCGATCTGAAAAGCACGTGGGGATCACCGTCAGACTTCTTCGGCAACACGTCTTCAGGCGGCCTGTACGCGAGCGACTATGATATCGTTGAAGCATTCGGGGAATACGGATTCAAATCTGCCGGGATGCCGATAGCGGTCTTCGGGAACTGGGTCCGGAACGTTGTTGCCAGCACCAACAAAGACACGGGTTGGCTGCTTGGAGCCAAACTCAACAAGGCCGCAGAGCCGGGTTCCTGGGAATTCAGCTACGACTACAGGGAGCTGGAGGCGGATGCCGTTGTTGGCGGTTTTGCCGAATCGGAATTCCTCGACAGCGCAACGGACTCACGAGGCCACAAATTCTGTTTTACCCATCAATGGGCAAAGAATCTCCAGTCAAGGCTGGCGTATTACCACCTCGAAGATACCAGTGGCAGCACACGTCACCCGGACTATCGAAGGCTCGTGGCTGACCTGCTATTGAAGTTCTAATGGATCGCTAACAAGAATCTAACATTGACCTAACAGATTCTAAACATCTACGCAGTATGTTGGTCAAAAGGGGTTATTCAGGAGAAAGAAGATGCGAAGACCTATCCGATGTGGTTTGATCATACTGGCCCTTGCAATAGTCGCTCAGGCCGGAAACGCCGAGAAGCTGCATATCGAAGGCTCCACGACGGTAGGTCCGATTGCCGAC
>DATKWR010000046.1:0-8226 GCA_035529475.1 Sedimentisphaerales bacterium
GTTGATTTCTCCAGCCCGAACATTGCCAAGCAAATGCACGTCGGCCATCTGCGAAGCACCATCCTCGGCGACTGTATCTGCCGAGTCCTCGAATGTCTCGGCCACAAGGTCATCCGCCAAAACCACATCGGCGACTGGGGAACGCAGTTTGGTATGCTGATCAACTACATGTTTCATGTTCATACAGCATCGAGAATGGAGAAGGTTTTCGGGACAAAGTCCGAAGATGCGTTTGCCCTTGAGGACATGGAAGAATTGTATCGTCGTGCCAAGAAAGAATATGATTCTGACCCTAAATTCGCAGAGGGATCCAGAGAATACGTTGTAGGTCTCCAGAGAGGGGACGCACAAGTCCTCAGACAATGGAAGGAAATTGTCGATCTCTCAATGAGCGAATGTCAGAGGATTTACGACCGTCTCGGTGCCACGCTGAAGAGGGAACACGTCTGTGGCGAGAGCTTCTACAATGACAAGCTCCCGGCGGTGGTCGGAGACCTGGAGAAGACTGGCCTTGCCGTCAAGTCGGACGGCGCGATGTGTGTCTTTCCGGAAGGGTTCAAGAATAAAGAAGGGGAACCACTACCGTTTATTATTCGCAAGTCGGACGGGGCGTATCTTTATGCGACGACGGATTTGGCGGCGCTGCGGTATCGGGTCAATGAATTGAAAGTGGACGCCATTGTCTATGTCACCGACGCCCGGCAGAAATTACACTTTGAGATGCTGTTTGCGGTGGCGCGGATGGCCGGCTGGGTGAATGACAAGATCGATCTGACGCACGTGATGTTCGGCAGTATTTTGGGCGACGACGGGACGCCCTTGAAAACGCGCTCGGGCGAGAACGTCAAGTTGAAAGATCTGCTCGACGAAGCCGTGGAGCGCGCGATGGCGGTCGTCGAAGGGAAGAACCCGGAACTTCCGCCGGAGGAAAAAGACAAGATCGCCAGGGCGGTCGGCATCGGCGCGGTCAAGTATGCAGACTATTCCAACAATCGCACGAGCGATTATGTGTTCAGCTTCGATAAAATGTTGGCGATGGACGGTAATACGGCGCCGTATATGCAATACGCCTACGCGCGGATATGTTCAATTATGGATAAGGGCAAAGAAAGAGGTATTGACAAAAATAGGGAAATTTCAAATCTCACAACTCTGAACCTGAGCGATCCGGCTGAGTTGGATTTGGCAAAACACCTGATTCGTTATGGCGAGGCCATTGAAGTCGCCGCCGCGGATTACAGGCCCAACTACCTGACGGCGTACCTCTACGAGCTTTCACAGAAGTTCAGCATCTTTTATACGAACTGTCCCGTTCTGGGGGCTGGGCCGGACAAGAGGCCCACGAGACTGCTGCTTTGCGACCTGACCGCAAAAACAATCAAGCATGGCTTGCACAAGCTTCTGGGCATCGATGTCGTCGAGCAGATGTGATGTTTCTCCTTGCAATCATAGGAAAATAGGCTACCTTGGTCCCGATCGTTGCAGGAGTACACAAAAATGTGTTTTTCGCTTGAACAGAAGATGCCTAAAGACAAGCTGGTTGAGTTCTGCAAAGAGAACTACATCAGGAAATTGTCCCTCTTTGGCTCTGCTCTTCGCGGACCATTGGGCCCCGACAGCGACATTGACCTTTTGGTGGAGTTCGAGGAGGGCCATACGCCCGGGCTGTTTTCGATTGTCAGGATGGAAATGGAACTTGCGGAGATGCTCGGCAGGAAGGTCGATTTGCGGACTGCTGGGGATTTAAGTCGGTATTTCCGTGACGAGGTAGTGCGCAATGCCGAAGTTCAATATCAAGCATGAAGACCATGTGAGATTGCGGCAGAAGAACCGGCTCATTCACGCCTACTTTGACATTGACTTGAACGTGGTGTGGAGCACTTCAACAGAGGATATCCCTTTGCTTATAACCGAGTTGAAAAAACTCGTTGGCTGAGAATGAGGGAAAAATGGAAATGAAAATCGTGCAGGAAGATTTTCGCGTCAGCACCAGGAGCCGCAGCCAGATGATTGACATTACAAGCCAGGTCAGCTCGATTGTCGGCGAGTCGGGCATCACCGACGGCGATGCAATTGTTTATTGTCCCCACACGACGGCGGCGATTACCATTAATGAAAACGCCGACCCGTCCGTTCCGCACGACATCCTCCTGACGCTCGATCAGTTGCTGCCTCAGCATCGGTCGGGCTATCGACATTCCGAGGGCAATTCCGACGCCCACTGCAAGAGTTCCCTGCTCGGATGCAGCGAGCAAATCCTGATTGAGGGCGGCTCTTTGCAGCTTGGCACCTGGCAGGGCATCTTCTTCTGCGAGTTTGACGGGCCGCGAAGCAGAAAGGTCATCGTCCAGGTCCGTGGCCAGTAGGGGCGGCCCTGCGTGTTCGCCCAAGATAAACTTGGCCGCAAGGATTCAGACGCGCGCAAAAAAAGGGCGAGGTGGTGGGACCGGCTGGGGGGGAGACCGGTGGACCACACTGCCTCGCCGAGGTCTATCAACCCCTAAGGGGGTATCAATTCTGCCAACAATTACAAAGAACGAGATACACAACTGCCATTCTTGGAAAAGCTTTCAACTGCAAGGGGGGCTACCCCTGCCCCATGCGCCTCAATGACATTAGTATATCGGTTACGGGCGCAAAAAGCAAGCTTAAAATCGCTTTTTTTCGTTTTTTTTTTGCGAACATCGATTTATCCGGACGAAAGTGCGTAAGGCACAACGGCCCAATTAGTTAATTCACCGTTCATCCTTTGCGAGGGTGCACAATAGTGCGAAAGTTTCCATCCGGCGAAAGCCCGCCGCCCCAGACAGCCCCCAAAAAACTGTCCCGCGATTGTTTTTTTACTGGCAAAGAACCCGGCACGTTGATATCTTCAATTTATTCCTTATACAGGGTGGATTAAGGTTTCGATCCTGAGTTTCTGACAGTTGCCCTATGGCGAAGATTTCCGAGAGAGTCAAACGCATTAGAGAAACGATCGACGCCGCCTGCGCGCGTGCGGGGCGCGAGCCCGACCAAGTCACGCTCGTGGTAGTCACCAAATCCGCCACGCTCGAAGCGGTCAGAGAGGTCGTCCAATCGGGCGTTACGGACCTGGGGGAAAATCGCGTCCAGCAATTGAAAAAAGTCGTCACGCAGGTTGAAGAGTTCCTGCAGGGGCCCGACGGGGACCCGGCCCTGTCAAAGAATATCCGCTGGCACATGATCGGTCATTTGCAGCGCAACAAGGTCCGGCAGGTCCTGCCCCTTGCCGTTCTGATCCATTCGGTGGATACGCTTCGGCTGGCCGAAGAGATCAACACCGCCGGGGCGAAACTGAACCTGTGTCCCAAAGTGCTTCTGCAGGTCAACACGTCCGACGAACCGCAAAAATACGGCGTCCCGGTCGGCGCCGCAACCCACCTGGCCGAGCAGATGGAGACCCTGCCGAATGTGCGGCTCGTGGGTTTGATGACCATGGCGCCGCTGACCCACAATAAGGACGTCGTCCGTTCCTGTTTTGTTCGGGCACGGGAACTCTTTGTCGAGATGCGCGGAGAGAAGATAGTCAGGCCGCAGTTCACCGAGCTGAGCATGGGAATGAGCTCGGACTACGAGGTTGCGGTCGAGGAAGGAGCCACCATTCTTCGCATCGGCTCAGCGATCTTTGCCGGCTGATTCGTCCTTATGAATCCCCAATCTCCCCGCCTATGGGGTCATTTCGCACGTTTTTCGGGCGTGCAAAAAGACAAAAAAAATGGAAAGTTCCGCCCCCGAGAAGCCGAAATTAACTCATGCTCGTTTTGCAGCCTGGCTTTCATGCCCGGTCCTATAATATGGCCGAAGAAAGTGGATGGAATGGAAAGCGCAGAACTATTCAATGCTATTGAGCTGTCGGGGCATTTCACGGACGTTCTGTACCTGACCGATCAGGGCTCGCTGCCGGCTGAGATAAAGCGGCTTCTAAAGCTCAGGAAGCTTTCTTACCGTGTTTTGCCGATAGAGAAATTTTCCGAGGTACGCGGCGCTCTTGATCTGATCGGGACCGCGATCATCGACGTCGAAGGCTCGACGGCTGCGCACCAGCAACTGACCCGAATCGTCGAGACGCTCGAAAAGGAGCACATCGGCGTGATACTGCTGAGAGGCCGGACGGCTGTGCCGGTCAAGAGCTTTTCCCTGGCGCCGGCCAGCACAAGCTTCTCGATAAGTGGGACCGTGCAGGCGGTTTCCATCGATGAGCTTTGGACGCGGGTGAGCGTGAATCTCGCATACCGCAAAGGCAGTTCGCACCTGGCGGTCAAACCCGCGATTCCACCCCGCCGGGTCCATGCCGTCTATAGAAACAAACTGGCGGAGCAATTGAACATGACAAAGGCGTTGGCGGACAACCTGACGGAACAGCTTCGCCTGGCCGGTCTGGTCCAGCAGGACTTTCTTCCCCTGCGGCTGCCCAACAGCGACCAGGTACAGTGGGCGACTATTTTCCTGCCGGCCGAATGGGTCTCCGGGGACATTTACGATATTGTCCGGATCGACGAGCAACACATCGGCTTTTATGTAGCGGACGTCGTCGGCCACGGGATGCCCGCTGCTTTGTTGACCATCTTCCTGAAGCAGGCTCTGGTCATGCGAGAGACCGTGGGGAGCAGCTACCGCGTGTTCTCCCCGGCCGAAGTCGTCAAGAACCTGAACCTGCGGATGGCCGCACAGAAGCTCTCAGGCTATCAGTTCGCCACGTGCTGCTACTGCCTGCTGAACACCAGGACGCTGCAGCTCACGTACGCACGCGCGGGGCACCCCTATCCGATCCTCATCCGACGCGGGCAACCGCCGGAGCAGCTTGACGTAAGAGGTTCCCTGCTCGGAATCTTCGAGCAGGCCGAGTACGTTCAGCGGACCGTGCAGCTTCAGCCGGGCGATAAACTGCTGCTCTATTCCGACGGAGGCGAATCTTTCATCGGCAAGTTTGATGACCGGGGCGGCTTCAATTTCAGCGACGAGTTTTGCCGGATCAAAGACCTGCCGATGGTCGAGATGGTGGACGTTTTGAACGCGCGCATTCAAAATCAGGAGTCCGTACCCTCGGAAGTTGACGATATTACGATGGTCGGCCTCGATATACTTGACTGCACTTTGGATCACTAACTGAACTTTTGCAATACTCTTATCGCTAAGTCACGACCTCGATGCCGCATAATTGGCAAAACGTCCGTAACTGCTTGGCGTAGTTTCCGTAGAAGATAGTCTGGTGCATCCCCTTGACGTCACAGACGTCGTCCACTTCGTTGATCGTCATTTCGACGTTTGTCCGGCAGCCTCCGGTTGGCGGAATGGGTGGGCAGCCCACGACAGTTCCGCTGTAGATGTGCATCCGGGGCGTTTGGCCTGAAAGATACTGCGTCAGAGTGACATCCTGCCCGGCGCGCCAGAGGACCCGGGGGACACAGCCCCAGCCCGCTTCAGCATGGCTCATTAAGATATACGGCTCGGAAGGGCCCTCGGCGCCGGCCAGCTTGGAGGGACAGGTGCAGTGGGCTCCGACGTAGTGATTCTTCTCGGTGTCCATCGAGGCGTTCTGCTGAAATCCGGGCCTGTCGAAGAGCTGCTGCACGAGCATCAGGGTCAGCGTGGCGTTCAGATCCGCCTGGCAGCCGGCGGGTATTCCTTCATCCCTCAGGCTCATAAAACCCATGCAGGGCGGACAATGCTTGTGCGGCTTGCTCAGTCCCGGCAGACAATCCATCATTACCGCATCGGCATTCTCTGCTTCCACAATGCGCTTCAGTACAAAATAGGCTCTGGCCGCGTCGAGGATATCCGCCTGGCTGGGCTGGACCACCTCTTGGGCGTTTGTCAGATACGCGTTGGCAAGCTCCTTCACTTCGTCGGTGGCCTGCGTGCGGGCAAATTCCTCGTAGAACCTTGCGTGCGGCACGGTTCGCACCCGGGTTCCGAGGTGCGGCACCGTCGTCTCTTTGACCTGCGAGCCTCCTATGCTGGCGATCAGCCCGTCTCTCATCCGACGCGACGTCCTGATCATCTTCATGCCTTCTTCAACCGCATCCAGATTATCGAGCGAATTGATCAGGTAAACACCCGACTTTCGATGAAGCTGATTGATATGATCCACGAGCAGGATTCCCAGCGTCGCAAGCACAACCGTGGGAACTTTGGTTTCCTCTACGATGCGATTGACATGCTCCCAGTGTCCTTTTTTGAAGGGCACCAGCAGCAGGCCATCGGGCTTGGACTGTTTCACCGCGTCGATAAACCGCGCTGCGCTCTGGGCATCGTCGAGAGGTTTTTCATCCATAGAGATACGCATCTTCAAGTCTTGCTCGATTTTTCTGATGCGCTGCGTGTACTGTTTTTGGCGCCCTTCGGCATCGAAACCGGAACCCGGCCAGCTATAGTAGCCCTCTTGCCTCAGAGATTCGCTCGGAGGATAGATAAATGCCCCACGAACCTCAGCAGGCTCCTTCGGCGGGACCGCGCTCGGGGCCGAAGCGGTGGCAAGCAACGGACTGGAGCTGAATGAGATACCCGCCGCGGCGCCCCCGGCCGCCTGCAGGAAATTCCGTCTGGAGATTTGCGGCTTTTCCGAGGATTCTGACGGTTTCATGATCTTTCCCTTCAAGTTTGGCCATACGTGCAAAACACGCAAAAAGCGAGCTTTATGATAGATATTCTGAACCACCGGTCAAGAAAGAACGGTCAAAATCGCGGCAGCCGGCGAAAATATCAGGCCCACTGCGAACAAACGCGGAGCTAAGTCGTAGAACCTGCTGAAACACATCCTCCTCCTTCAGAAAATAAGGGGCGGTTTTCAAAGCCGCCTCTTATTTTTCTTCTCGTACCGCCACAAAATGGCCATTAACCGGTCAAGATACCGGTTGGGGGGCTTGTTTTTGGGGCAGGTAGATCGTTGCGGTGGTTCCTTTGCCGAGCTCGCTGGCAAGGGTCAGTGTACCTCTGTTCAGTTGGATGAAGCGGGCGGCGTAAGCGAGGCCCATTCCGCGTTTTCGCCCGGCCGGCTTCGCCGAGAAGAACGGGTGGGTCGCCTTCCTGAGCGTTTCGCCGTCCATGCCGCAACCGTGGTCTGCGATAACTATCTTCACGCGCTCGTAGTGTGCCCGTAAGGGCATTTCGGGAATAACGCCTGACGGCGTCACTACGAACGCGTCGGCGGCGATCTCTATCGGCCCGACCTGGCCGCCGTAGGATTCAACGGCGTTGGCTATCACATTGGCCAGAGCTGAGACGATCTGGGCCGAGTCCACGAACACGTCTCGCACGTCCGCACCGACTTTGATTTGAACGTCGATATGCTCACGATTCGTTTTACGGCCGGTCAACTGTACGGCCTCGTCCAGCATCTTGCGGACGTTCGTCGCAGTCGCCCTGGGCTGGGGCGGCTCGGCGAAGGTCATCAGGTCTTCAATGACCCCGGAGGCTTCGCGGGCGTTCTCATAAATCTGCCGGAGGATTTCCCGCGTCTCTTTGTCGTCCTGGGCTTCGGCGAGCAACTGCGCCCGACCGGATATGACGGCCAGGGGATTGTTCAGCTCGTGCGCTGCGCCCGCCGCCATCTCAGCCAGAGCATTCAACAAGTCCCATTCGTGCTGTGTGCTGCGTGCTGCGTGCTGCGCCTGGGTGGCAGCCTCAAGCGCAGCTTGGGGATGGCCACCGCTGGAGGAATCATCCCCAAAGGCTTCGCCTTTGAGGCTGCCACCCGCCGGCGAACTTAGGAGCCCGGCAAAGCGCTCGGCAAAATCCTGCTGCTTTTGCCGCGCAATCGCCATGTCCAACACTGCCCCGGCAATCGAAGCGGAGATCCTGAATTTCTCCTCGAACAGTTGGGCGTCGCCGGGATAATGAAGCTCGAAGACGATAGCCCCAACGGCCCGGCTGGCAGAAAGCAGCGGCACCAGCTTCGTTCGGTCCATATCAAAGTCAGCGTCCAATTGCTCTGTGAGCCAGTCGATACGGTCACGAGCGTTCAAAACCGCGAACTTGTTTGTTATCTCTGCGGGTATGGCCCTTGCTTCGCGAGGCGCCTCCAGTGTAACGATCCTGCTTTCGCCCAGGCCCTCCACCAGCACGGCGTCGAGCGCCTCGCCCCCCGCTGACGGGGTCAAATACAGACACACCCTCCCGGTCTGATAGAACTTCTGCCAGCGTGCGGCGAAGTTCTCTGCGATCTCGGCAGGACCGGCGGCCGGACTCAAACTCAGCAGAAAATCG
>DATKWR010000047.1:0-2793 GCA_035529475.1 Sedimentisphaerales bacterium
AAGATCTATTCTGCATAGAACCCCTGGCAATCTAACAACACAGCTAAAGCAAGGCGAGTTCATCAAGACATGTGACTGTCACATTTTCCACCAGGCGGGCAAGGCAACCAGTGCACAGTCTGCGTAATATCTGAATCAGTCTCCCTGGTTGCCTTGCCCCTACGAATGCCTCTTTCGCGAGCATTCCATCTCAATTCTCTCCTATTGTAAGGGCCGACCCCCGTGTCTGCCCTCTGGTGGCGAACGAGGAGCGACGAAGTCGATCAGTTCGCCCAAGGCCGAGTTCCTCTCGGCCAAGCCCCTTGCCACCATAGCGAACGAAGAGCGACGAAGTCGATCAGTTCGCCCAAGACGAGCCTTGCTCGTCATGCCTCAGTTCCCAAATCGATCAGTGATCAGACTTTAATCAGCGAAAATCTGCGCCTGTGATCTGCGTCATCTGCGTGCTATTCTTCTCCCCAGTCCCACGACCAACTCTGCTATAATCCCCCTACTAAAACAACCCAACCGCTCTCCCAAAGGATTCATTATGCCCGAACCCTTCCGCAGCTACCTTGATTTTGCCACAGAGACGGCCTACCTGGCCGGTCAACTCACGCTGGGTTACTTCCAGACCGGCGTCATCCCTGAGTTCAAGGACGACGACACACCTGTAACTGTCGCAGACCAAAAGGCTGAGGCTCTAATACGCGACCGCATCACAAAGCACTTCTCCGGGCATGCCATCGTCGGCGAGGAATACGGCGCGGACGATTCCGAGGGCGCCAGTCACCGCTGGTTCATCGATCCCATCGATGGCACAAAATCCTTCGTCCGGGGTGTTCCAATGTACGCCGTCCTTATCGGTCTAGAGATCGATGGAACCATTGTTGCAGGCGTGGCCCATTTCCCGGCAATGGGAGAGACCATCGCAGCCGCGTCGGGCCTCGGTTGCTGGTGGAACGGCCGGCCGGCCAGAGTCTCCAAAATCGCACGCCTTGAAGATAGCTTGTTAACCCACTCTGATGTCGCGTCCTTCGAAAAATTCGGCCGGGGCGATGAATGGACCCGGCTTAAGGCCGCCACCGGTTTCCGCGCCGGCTGGTCCGATGCCTACGGCTACTTGTTAGTCGCCACCGGTCGGGCTGACATCATGCTTGATCCCATCATGAACACCTGGGATTGCGCCCCCTTCCCGGTAATATTTCAGGAAGCCGGCGGCTATTTCGGCGACTGGCAAGGCAGCACAACCATCTATTCCGGCGAAGCCTTATCCTGCAATCGTGCTCTTCTCCCCGAACTATTAGCCCTCATCAATCAAAGCTGACCTCTGGAAACAACCCGGCCGTCATTTCCAGAGATCCGACCAATCCACCAATCCGGCCCGACGATGTAGATCCAAATATCGCTGAAATCTCCGGTCACAACATCAGGCCCGATGGTCCTGGCCGGGTTCAGGGATGCCCCCGTTAGATTGCCGCCGAAGAAGATCGCGAAGGTCAAGGCCAAGCCGATGGCCGCGCCGGCTGCCATCTTGGCCTTGCCGCTAACGGCCGCATTATAAATCGTGTTAACCAGGAAGAAGGTCAAAATCGTCTCGATCAACAGACCTTGCCAGACGTTTATCTCAGGATTCAACCTGCTGGCCCCCAGGCCTGATTCCGTCCCGCCGAAGATCCCCACCAGCAGCAGCGCGGCTGCGATGCCGCCCAGAATTTGGACGATAATATAAGCCAACGCCTCGTCCGGCTCGATCTGCTTGTCAACCCACAGCCCGACCGCCACCGCCGGGTTGATATGTAAAGTGACCCCAATTGTCAAGACCACAGATCGGCAAGAATAAGGTGGATCAACGGGCCACGAGATAGGCACCTTAAAAGCAAAATGAACCTCAGCGAGCCATCGCGACGTTGCATTTCAATTCAGAGGCCCTCGAAGACGTTTATGCTACGATCAGGCGAGGTCGAAGCGGTCAAGGTTCATTACCTTGTTCCACACCGTTACAAAGTCGTGCAGGAACTTCTCCTGGGAGTCCTCACATCCGTAGACCTCCGCCAAGGCCCGGAGTTGGGAGTTCGAACCGAAGATGAGGTCGATACGGGTGCCGGTCCACTTGAGTTCGCCCGTCTCGTGATCACGACCCTCGAACACGTTTTCGTCTTCCGAGGTTGCCTTCCACGTCGTGCTCATGTCGAGCAGATTCACGAAGAAGTCATTGGTGAGCGTTTCTGGCTGCTTGGTGAAGACGCCGTGCTGGGACTGTCCGAAGTTGGCATTCAAGACGCGCATACCGCCAACGAGAACGGTCATCTCAGGAGCGGTCAGTGTCAGCAGTTGTCCCCGATCAACCAGCAGTTCCTCTGCCGGTACGGCGTATTTGGTTTTGAGGTAGTTACGGAACCCGTCTGCAGCTGGTTCGAGTACGGCGAATGACTCCACGCTGGTTTGCTCCTGCGACGCATCCGTGCGTCCCGGCGTGAAGGGAACGGTGACATCGTGACCGGCATTCTTTGCAGCTTGTTCGACACCTGCGCATCCACCCAGGACAATCAAGTCGGCGAGCGAAACCTTCTTCCCGCCTGACTGCGCGCTGTTGAACTCCTTTTGGATTCTCTCAAGGGTCTGCAGCACAGTCTTCAGTTGGGCCGGCTGGTTGACTTCCCAATCCTTCTGCGGCGCAAGACGGAGGCGCGCCCCGTTCGCCCCGCCGCGCTTATCGGAGCCGCGGAACGTGGACGCCGACGCCCAGGCCATCGAGACCAGTTGGGAGACCGACAGGCCGGAGGCAAGGATCTTGCCCTTGAGGGCGGCGAT
>DATKWR010000048.1:0-4041 GCA_035529475.1 Sedimentisphaerales bacterium
GTGAATAATCACCAGCCGCGGATGTGGCGGAACTGGCAGACGCGCAGGCTTCAGGTGCCTGTGGGCTTACGCCCGTGGAGGTTCGACTCCTCTCATCCGCATTAGACCCCGACTTGTGTCATGCTGTACGAGAGTGCTTAAAGCGCAGAGCGCCCGCTTGACTTGCTGGCCTGCCACGTGCCGCCGTAAGCACCCATGTTGATGCGGTTTCCGTGAGGAATCAGCTCATCACCAATCGGGCTTTTCGGATCACCGGCGTCAATGCATGGACTTGTCCGATTGTCACTGACCCAGCTTTCGCTACCGGAATCCCAGCGGCCGCCTTCCGATACAAGGTGGTAGTCCCTGTTCTGCCGGTCTGCGAACAGTGGATTGACATCTATGTTGCCGCCGCCCTGCCAACCGCCTTGAATGTCATTGAAGCGAATGTCATACTCGCCGGGAGTGACTTCCTCCGACATATATATCTCGTTCTCCCAGATGATGTTGTTCAAAACAAGTGCGCTCTCCCAGCCCATCGAGGACATGGTGGTGGTCTCCAGATGCAGCGCGCTGGGCCTGTTGTGAACGATAGTATTGTTCATTATCCTTGGCGTAGCCAGGTCGTTCAGAATGCCGCCGCCAGCCATAGCTGAGTTGTGAGCAATTACATTGTTGGCAATCGTACCCTGTGCGAAGAAGGCATATATGCCGCCTCCGACGTCGGCCGAGTTGTCAACGATGCGGTTGTTGACGATCACTGCGTCTGAACCATACGCATACATTATCCCTGCGCCGACCTGAGCCTGGTTGCGGGCGATTAGACAATTGCGGATCGTCGGACTGGATTGGCCGTAGCGACCATCTGCGGGCTCCTGCGAGCTATAGCAGACGATCGCTCCGCCCGTCTGATTGTCAAAACCACCTGCTCCGCCGCGTCCCTTTTTCGAGTATTCTATGGTGCAGTACTCCAATACGTCGTCGGCTCCGGCGTTGACGAAGCGCATGCCGAACCATCCCTCGTTGGGATCTGTCGGCGTGAAGACTATGTCTTCTTCTTCCGTGCCGATAGCGCGCAGGGTCGCTCGGTAGCCGATTGTGAACTTGAAGTGGCCGGCGAATTTGACCGCCACGCCGGGTTCGATAGTCAGCGTGCGGCCTTCGGCAACGTGGATGTCACCGGTGACGGTATAAGGACTCTCAGCCTTCGTCCAGAGACCGCTGACCGCGCCTCCGGGAACGCTCCTTCCGGAGATCCCCACTCCGCGCAGGGTGACTCGTTTGACAGGGGCATTGCTGCACGTCGAGTGAACGACAAGGGCGCCTTCATAGGCTCTCTCTTCAAAGGGATTAAACGCAATCTGGGCCTCGACCGAATCGCCCGGCGTCAAAAGACGGTTGGTGACCTGCGCAACAGTCGAGAAGACGCCGTTCTTATCAGAGACGCTCAGGCGTTGGACAACAAAGTCCAGATTCCCCGTATTGACAATCTCAACGCCGACCGTTGAGCCCGCGTCAAGACGTGCGAAGCCCGCATCGACCGTTGCTGAAGGGGCAATCGTGATAAGGGGCAGGTTTGACTGATTCTCGTATGCCCCTACATCTACAACATAACTGCTAATCCTCGGGTTTCCCGCCAGGTCCGTTTTGGGAAGGTCGGTTTGTCTTCCGGCGTTTATGCACGGCGAGGAACTCCGCAGCGCCCAATTGGCGGCTGAGCCGTCATAGTCGGATCCTGCGCCCGGACTGGGGCCGAAGAAAGACGGATCGGCGTTTATGTTGCCCTGGCCGGGATGACCATCTTCGACATCACAAAAGGATACTGAAGCAGCGGATTCGGACGTCAGTATCTCGTACCTGTCATTGCCCCACAGAATCGTGTTGGTCACTTCAATCCCATCCAGCGATGCCGTGAAAATGCCGCCGGGTGAGTTGTTGACTATGGTACAGTTCTTGATTTCAAGTCTGCCCCATTCATCAGAGAATATCCCAGCGCACTGCGTACGTCCTCCAACCAGAGAGTTGTTCGCTATTACGGTATTGGTGATTCGGGCATTGCTGCCAACGCAGTGAATGGCTCCGCTTTCATTGTTGGCGATCGTGCAGCTTGTTATCGTCGGGCTCGAAGACGAGCAATAGATCGCCGCCCCGGAGACGGCCGCGTCCTCGTCTGCCTCCGCGTCCGGCGGCGTCGCGATCAATTCGGCCTCCTTCTTGGAGTAAGTAATGGTGCAATGGGTCAATACGTCATCGTCGCCCGAGTTTTCAAATCGCAATCCGCTCCAGCCCAAGTCTCTACTACAGGCTGTAAACTCTATGGGGTTGTTTTGATTTCCTATGGAAACCAGTCTCGCATTCTCGCCGATAGTCATGCCGTAAGGCCCGACGAACACAACCCGGACTCCCGGCTCGATTGTCAGCTCGCCATTGGCGCGTACTGCGATGTCCCCGTTCGCAAAATAGGGCGATCCGGCCTGCGACCATGTCCCTGCGACCTGGCCGCCAGAGATCTGCGTTCCACCCGAAAAAGAGGACCCTCTCAGAGCGACATACTTTACGTTCCCGTTATTGTAGTGGATTGTCAGCGTTCCACAGTAGCCCCCGGCCTGGTCCGGGCGAAACTTCACGCGCAGCGTAGTGCCTGAACCGGGACCCTGCAGCTCAACAGAGTCCAGGTGGTCCGAATAGTCTGCGCCCGGGTAGGCTGTCACAAACCCTTCCGGGCTGGATATGGAGTTTATCAATACCCCACCCACATCGCTCTGAATGTGCAGGGTCTTGAATTCGGACTCCTGCCCCGGAGCGGCATAGAAGGTCAGGGGCGCCGGATCAACCTTAAGCGGCGGCTCAAGGGGCTGGACGTTCAATATGGCTTCAGCGACTATGCTCAATTCAGACAGAAGATCACCCGGAAGGTGATACCACACCTCGGTTATCGGCTCGGGATACGGGGCACCCCAGCCGAAATTAAGGTGGTACTGCCCGTCGGTGTTATAGCCATCGCAAACAACAATATGTCCGAACCAACCGTCTGAGGAAGCAATCGCCAGGTACACCGGCAATCCATTGATCATGTTCTCCTGGAGCAACTGAAACGACTCTCGCGACATGCCTCCCGTCATGTCGGCCGAGTAATATCCGAATTTCTCAAGCAACGCCCGCTGCGCATCGTAGGACCAAGCCCCTGAACCCTCACTGGAATAATCCATGCGGCTGGCAATTCCACAGGCAAAACTAAGCGCCGCCGCATCCGTGTAATCCAGATCGACGCCGCCGGCATATTTGGACTGAATGGCCGGAAGACGCGCGTTGAGCTCTCCAAAGGAAGGAAAATCATACAGCGCACTGTCGCCATCGATGTCTATACCCGCGTAATTTGTATATGAATCAGAGTCGTCAAAATTCAGGTCGCATTGCCGATGATAATTGACTATCTGCGCCATCGCCGTGGCAACACAGCCAACGTATGAACGTAACCCGTCAACCGGATCCAAAGGACAGAAGTCGTTGTAGGGCAGGTCCTGATGCCATGCCGTCTCCAGCCATCCGCCGGTGGGAGTCGTGTTCTCGGCAGGCCACTGCCGGAATTCCCCGCCGCCTGGTTGCTCTCGATTCTCGCCGGTATAGGCGTTCCAAAGATTATTGTTATTGCTCTTGGTGAGTCGGTCGCGTCCGGCCAGAGCCGCAGTGCGCAGCTTCATGTCCTCCGTGAGCAAGCGGTAGAGGGGGTTGCCCCTGTCGCCGGTGGCGGGAAAAGAGGTTCGCAGAGAATAGGCGATGATCGGAACGATATCCGTGTTGGCCGAGATCGCGACGAACCCTCGCGGCTTCATCTCGGCAATGTACGCCAGAACGGTTCCATCATCACTAAGGATTTCTCGAAATCCGGCAGGAGCAGACACTCCGGGGGCCTGCGTTTTCAGAAGCAGCCCTGATCCCCCGAGAATGCGCGCCGCTTGCTTGCTAAGAAACGTGTCGGCGGCCTTTTGTGCCTGCTCGAGGCGGACCGGCTCAGCCATGAGCGCCGAGTACGGAAACGCGCACGAGACGATCAACATTAGA
>DATKWR010000049.1:0-13078 GCA_035529475.1 Sedimentisphaerales bacterium
ACGTCCATGTTGTAGGTTGCCGTTCGGATGAAAATCTGGGCATCCCCCGTCCAGCCGAGGCGCTCATCCCGCTGCGGGCAGTCGGTTGGGATCTCAATGAAATTGCCTCGCTGGCTCCACACGATGTTCTTGTAGAGTTGATTGACCATCGGGCTTGAGCACTCGAAGGCGCCGGCCGGCGGCGTATCCGAGTGGACTACGACCCCGGTAATTGCACCGAGTCCGGGTTTTCCCGGATAGCCGGTGAGCTCTACGTATCGAAAGCCGTGAAACGTGAAGCGAGGCTCCCAGGTTTCTTCGCCGCTTCCTTTGAGAACATAAGTGTCGGTGCAGCGCGCCTCGCGGAGGTTCTCGGTATAAATCGTGCCGTCGGGGTTGAGTATTTCCGCAAATCGCAGGACGACTTTTGTCCCGGCCTGCCCGCGGACTTTCAGCCTGACCCAGCCGGCAAAATTCTGGCCCATGTCGAACACATACGTGCCCGGCTTCGGTTCGGCAATTTTCTTCGGGTCGATCTGAAGGATCTTCTGAACCGTTACGCCGGGATAGGCCTGGAGTTTGCCTTCGATCCTGTCGGTGACGGCCACCGGCTGCCAGTCCGAATCGTTGAGCCAATACGCGCACCAATCCGGAATCTGCCTGGAGGCATCGTAGGTCTCGCCCATCAAGAAGTCCGTTTCGAGCAGCGGGCCATACGCGGCCTTCCAGGATTTGTCGGTCGCAATCGTTTCTCCGGTGCCGTCGGCGTATTCGATTTCGAGCTGCACGCACAGCCGGGGCTTGTCGCCGTAATGTTCGCGTTTCTTGCCGAAACCGACGTAGCCGGCGTACCAGCCGTCGGCCAGGATCGCTCCAATGGCGTTGCCGCTTTTTGTCAGCATACCAGTCACGTCATAGCTCTGGTAATAGACACGCTTGGTATAGTCGGTCCAGCCGGGCGTGAAATAATCTTTTCCCACGCGCTTGCCGTTGATGTGTACCTCATAGAGCCCGAGGGCCGAGGCATAAACGGTTGCACGCTTGACGGGCTTGTTCAGAACGAAGGTCTTACGCAGATAGGGTGGCGGGGGCAAAACGAGCTCCGGCTGCGCGGGTAGTCCCCACGGGCTGTCCCCGAACCGCGCGATCTGCTTGGAATCGGACCACGTCCGGTCGTCGAAATCCGCCTGCTGCCAGCCGGTCTGTTCAACAGCGGATGCTTTCCATGAACGGTCGATCGAGATGCTGATGGGATCGCCCGCCTCAAACTCGATCAACAGCCTTCCGGCGAGCCCCGCCGGGTTGGGCAAGTCCCCCTCGTTCGCTGCGGCAACGGCCAGCACATTTGTCCCCGGCGCGAGATTCTCGGTTACATCGAGCACCTGAACCTTTTGCCAGCCTTTGGCCTTGCCCGCCTCCCGGGCATTGATATAAAGCGCAGCCTCGTTATCGGCCACCAGGGCGAAACGCCCCCGTTTGATTTTCCTGTCTGACGGGATTGAGATGGTGCGCCTAAAGAACCGTGTGGCAATCGGAGCGCTTTTCAGAGGCTCGCCCTCGTCAAGCCAGATCCAGTCGCTCGCATCGAGGTCCACTGGAGCAGGTCTTTCTTTGGCATAGATCTCCGGCGGGTCCGCGTCGTAGCCGATCCATTTAGCGTACCAGTCCTGCCGGTCGAGAAGGCCGACCGTCCACATCGCCGGCTCGCTCCAGGCCGAGACTCTGTCGTCCTGATCCCATACCCGCACCTTCCAGTAGCAGCGCATGCGCGACTTGAGCGGCGCGCCTTCGTACAGCACCTGGTTGGTTCGGTCGCCGCTGACTTTGCTGGTGTCCCAAAGGTCGCCGATGTCCCGTGTGAGGCTTTGTTCGCTGCCGGCCACGAGAATCCGGTAGGCGCTCTGCTTCTGAGACCGCCGCCGGCTGTCCAGGATCCAACTGAGCCGGGGTTGGGTCACGTCGATGCCCAGCGGATCGAGGCGGTACTCGCAGCGCAGGTACTTGACCGTTGTTTGCGAGGGGGGAGTTTCATCGCTTATTTGCACGGCCCCCTTGTCCATGCAGCCTGGGCCGAATAGAAGCAAGCAGACGGTCGCTGTGGCGGATATGAGTTTGACCTTGTTCATACCAGTTTCCTTTCCTGAACACGCAGCCTTGCCTTGGGCCTTGAAGCTGTATTCGCTTGTTGTTCTGCGCGTCTTGCCGTGCTTTGTGGCACCGCCCTTTTGGCCGTGATTCCTTCACGAGCTGGACGCCCGTGCCACGTGGTCTGGCTGGCTATTTAATTCCATTGGAGCCGCCGTAGATGAAGCGCATCCGGCCGACGTTGGGAATGACACCGAACCGAAAGCCAGGGAACGGTTTGAATCCGCTGGGCCAATAGACAAACAGCGCCTTGCCGACCAGGTAGTCTCGCGGCACGGTCCCGACCCGGTAAGAGGACAGGCCCTTGTTCGCCCGGCCCGCTCTATTCCACCATCGGCCGTCCTCGCTGTTGGGGCTGTTGTCGCCCAGCACGAAAAACTGATCTTTCTCCAGGACAAAGGGGGAGTCCTCCGTCGCCCTGCCGTCTCCTCTGCTGTTAGAAAACTTCGCCGCAGTGTAATGAATATCCCTGAAAATCCCGATATGGGAAAGTGTCAGTTTTCCCGAGCCAAAGATTTCGACCCGCGGCTCGATGTCGTCCTGGGTGGGCCCGGCGCCGCCCAGCTCGCGTCCCAGGTCGTAGGTCAAGGTGTTGCCGCCGAATTCAAAGACCAGCTCGTGGTCAACGTTGGAGAACCTGGCGGGAACGGATTCGTTGACGACCGGCGGCTCGACGGACTGTCTGGCTAATTCGATGGCTTCGCGGCCTTCCTCCTGCCGGGTGATGATCATTTCGCCGCGATAATCCACCCGCGCGTTGTACCTGGTCTGATACTTGCTCAGAGCGATCCCGATGGATCCCTGTGAATCGGCCGCCCGAGCGAAGAAACGCACCATCAGGTCGCTGCAGTACGGCATGTAGCCGTAGGTGTCGATGTCGTCGTAGGCATAGGTCGCGCGGAAGTCGTTGCCGACCGACGTATCATAGACGAGCGAATGAACCTGGCCGGCCCGCCCTTCGGCCGAATCCAAACGAAAGACGGTCGGACGGCCGCCGTCCGTTGCCCATCTCGAATCGGCGAGATTCTTGAACGGCTGTTCCCACGGGTGACCGTTGAACGAGCCTTCACCGGGCTGGACGGGCTGATAGTCGTTGTCATAGACCGGCATCCACAACTCATTCTGGACCTTGGGTGGTTTTCGGGCGATTCGATCGTTGATGTAGATGTCCCCGTCTATAATCTGGATTCTTTCGCCGGGAAGGCCGATCAGTCTTTTGATGTAGTTTATCGTCGGTTCGGGCGGGTTCTTGAAGACGATCACGTCCCATCGCTTGGGCTCAAAGAACTGGTAAATACACTTGAGCACCAGTATGCGATCGCCGTTCGCCACCGGCATGACCTGGTTGCTTGTTAATTCGTAGTTGCACTGCGAGCAATGCGTGCGCAGTCCTTCGGCAAGCATACGGGTATCGTAACGTCGCCCGCACCCGCGGCAAATGGTCTGAGACGGGTACCGGCCGCAGCTTGGGCAGCGCGTGATGGGCACCGGGGCATCGTTCGCCGGGACCGTATCCTCGTCCAAGCCATAATTGCCCGGCACGAAACCATAATCGTACTTGTACCCGCACTGCGGGCACGCCAGCCGGAAATGGGCCCCCTTGAGGGTGTCGGCCATACTGCCGGTCGGGATGCGGAACGCCTCCATGACGAAGGCCCTGAAGACAAAGGCCAATATGAAGGCGGTGATAAGCCATTCGAAAGTATTTGCGATTTCCATCGCCCTGTCTTTCTTTTTTTCCGCCGGCTTACCGGAATCGCCTTTATCGCTCTTGTCTGAAGACATAAAATGCCAATCCTGTTTCTCAGGTGAACGCTGCGCCCTTTGTTCCAGAGCAGACACAAGAGGGTGATTATGCCCATAAACTCCTCGATGGTCAACCCAGTAGTTCCGCCCCGTGTTATTTTCCGTGGAGATTCCTCGATGCAGCCGTGTAAACCCGGTTGTTTCAAAAAAGGACCTCGGGGCTGGATTCTCGGCCGGCAATCTTCCCATCCGATCCCCGTTCAATGCCTCTGCTCGCCGAGGGGCGGTTGCCGCCGAATTTCCCTGCGTTTGAAACCGCGCTGAAAAATTTTCTTGGAATCGGGAAGAATTTGGACAAAAATCCCTTGCCGTGTCGAAGTCTTTGCAGTATAGTGAGTTGCGGTGTTTTAGAAGTTGTGCTTTGCGGGTCGGCTTTGGTGTCGAACGATGGGGAATGGGTGCCTCGCAAAGCGCGGCGGGAGCAGTTGCTTGTGTCCTACAAGGCTGGCTGAGGTGTGTGGTGAGGCTGTCGGATAACCCGAGAGAGTTGATTCCTTATGCAGCAGCTTCCGCAACGAAAGAAAGAATCCAGTTTCCTAAACGCTCTTTTCTGAAGTGAGGAAGTTTATGGCAACAATTACAAAGAAAGAACTGATCGACCGGATTGCAGAGCAGACACAGGCGAAAAGAGTGACAGTCAAGTGCATTATCCAGGCGTTCCTCGATGAGATAACAAGGGAGCTGTGTGACAATAACCGTTTGGAGTTCCGAGACTTTGGTATCTTCGAGACCAGGACGAGAGCCGCGCGAGTGGCGCAGAATCCGAAGACGCTTGCGCGCGTTGAGGTGGCTGCGAAACGGACGGTCAAGTTTAAGATGGGCCGGCTCATGCGGGAACATTTGTGCGCCCCCGCCGTGGAGTCGGCCAAGGCGAAATAAGTGTACGGGTCAAGAAGCCGTCGCCCACACTGCCATGCGGCGTTTTCGCTGACAGGCCGGAAGTTGGAGTGCATTGTGCCGCGCGGACCGAATAGTCGGTGTTGGTTAGCAAAAGGAGCGTTTTATGTCAGACGGAAAAGTCAAGTGGTTTAACCCGCGAAAAGGGTATGGATTTATCGCTACCGCTGATGGCCGTGATATTTTCGTCCACTACTCAAGTATTTCAGGTGATGGATATAAAACTCTTGTGGAAGGCGACCCTGTTACTTTTGAGGTCGTCGAGGGAGAAAAAGGACTCAGGGCCGAGAATGTCGTTGCCAGTTCGGCGCCAGAGGGTGCGGACGCCTCGTAAGGCCGCTTTCTTGTTTCGGGCCTGAGGGGAGGATGGCAAAGGCGCCCGGCCTTCTCGTTCCCTCACTGTCTGATCCAGCCCCGGAACGATAGCAGAAATATTCAGTGGTCTTATGCCGCCCGAGACCCGGCTTCAACTGTCAGAGTGTTCTCCATTACCCCCTTGAGACAGGCAACTGAGACGCTCGACATGGGACATGAGAACCGTGATTGCAGGAGACTATCAATCAAGTTTGGACTGTAACGTGCTTGTGCTGAACAAGCATTATATGCCGATTCGCATCGTTGGAGCCAGGCGGGCGTTTTCTTTGTTGTTTCGCGACCTTGCGGAGGTGGTGGCCCTCGAGGAGGGCAGGTATTCCAACTACGACTTCCAGAGCTGGTGCGAGGTCAGCCAGTTCAAACGCCATTTCGAGCCTGACGGGCATGATTGGGTCTCGACGATACACTTCTATATCGCCGTGCCGCGGATCATTCGCCTGCTGTTCTACGACCGTCTGCCCCGAACGGACGCCAAATTCAATCGCCGGAACATCTTTGCCCGCGACAAGAACCGGTGCCAGTACTGCGGCAAGCGCTTTGCGACCAGCGAGCTGTCGCTCGACCACGTTGTTCCGCGAACGCTGGGCGGCAAGACCATCTGGGAGAACATCGTTTGCGCCTGCGCCGCGTGCAACGTCAAGAAAGGCGGGCGGCTGCCGGAGCAGGCCGGCATGAAGCTCATTCAGAAGCCTGTCAAACCCAGGCACAATCCCCTCGTTCACGTCCACCTCGGCCACCAACGCTACCGAAGCTGGAAACAATTCCTCGACCACGCCTACTGGTCGGTCGAGCTAAGATAGTGCCATTGGCGACGAACGGCCGGCATTGTCACCGGCCGCCCGGCTCGGCTCGAATCATTTCATCGCGGCTTCGGCTTTGGTCGTGGCGGGCCTCGGTCCGCTGAACTTGGTGACCTCGAGGGCCTCCAGCTCGCTTTCGGACAGGCTCGGATCCATAATGATTCGGGGCGTGATGAATACGACCAGCTCGGTGTTCACCGTCGCTTCACCCTCGAATCGGAACAGATGGCCGAGTATGGGGATGTCGCCCAGCACGGGCACCTTGTTGACCTGCTGGCTGGTTTCCTTTTTCCGCAGGCCGCCCAGGACGACCGCCTGGCCGTCTTTGACCAGGGCGACGGTCTTGACTTTGCGCGTATCGACAACCGGGATGTTGCTGGACGAGACGGTGACCCGCTCCACGAGAACGCTGAATTCCGGCGCGATGGTCAATCTTAACATTCCGTCTCTTGCAACATGTGGTTTGACGACGAGCTTGACCCCCACCGGTTTGAATTTCACGGACTCGGTAACGGTGCCGGACGTTATGGTTTTTTCGACGTAAGGCTGCTCGGTCACGATGTCGAAAGTGGCCTCCTCGTTGTCAAGGACCAGGATCCTCGGATTCGCAAGAAGCTTGGCATTGATGTTTTCCTTTTCGGCCCTCAATATGGCGTCCACGTTAAGGTGGTTGTTGAGCACGCCAAAGCGGAGAAACCCCAGGGTCGCATCGGCTGTCTTGCTTGTTCCGCCCTCAAAGCCGGCGATAACGGCTGGGTCGGTTCTGCTGCTGACATACGTGTCCGCGCCGCCCTCCTTGACGGTAATGTCATCATTTATTATGAGGTTACCGGAGTCGAAGTTGGTTCGTCTTGCTCCACGCCACTCGATGCCGAAGTCGAGATTGTCCTTGCTCGTGATGTCATAGATTCTGACCTCGACCAGGACCTGTGGAATGATGCGGTCGATCTTTTCCAGCAGGGCCGCGACCTCCCTGGTCTTGCTCTCGGTGTCGGTGACGATGATGTGACTTGTGCCCTCGATGGAGGAAACCGAACCCTGGGCCGACTTGAACTTATCCAGGGCCTTGACGACCTGTGTGACGTCGGCGTAGATGATCTCGAAGGTCTCGGTGACAAGTCTCTCGTTGATCTCGGGCAGCTCCTCGCGCGGGACGATCCGTATAATATTTTTGCCCGGTATGTAGGCGGCGCCGTGCACGTCAAGAATGCTCCGCAAGGCTTCTTCGAGCGATACTTCCGTCAGCGAGACGGTTACATTGCCGGTCACCTTGGGGCTCATGATCAAGTCCACGTCCACCTGGTCGGCCAGTTGCCTGATGACCGTGCCGATCTGGACCTCATTGACGTCGATACAGACGACCTTCTGCATCCGTCTCTCGAGATCGGTCATGACTTCTTTCGTCTCTTTTTTGTCCGTCGGCTCCGACGGGGCGGCCTGTTCGGTCGGCACCGGCTGCTCGGCCTGCATGGTTTGTTCCGTTTGCGGTGCCGGCTCATTGCCCTGCCCGGCGCGAGCTACAGTACCGCAGACGCAGATTCCCGCACACGCGGCCGACAACCATAATCGGCTGATTTTTATCAGAAAGCTTCTCATAACATCTCCTTCCAAAATTAAAATCTCGGTGGATATTGTCCCAGCTTATATTTGCGTCGTGTCCTTTTTCGTGTTCTCACGGCTGCAGAGGGCGGCCCTGTCCCGCCTGAGAACATTTTTCGTTCTCAGTCGTGTATTCTTTCCACCCACCTGTTGCCGTCTCTCTCGAACTCGACGCCGTCTCTGAGTATCTGTACCACAGTGGCGCTGCCCACTTTATGGCCGACATATACGATGTGAGCATTGACCAGGGCGGACGGTTTGTCTTTCGAATAAACAATGTCGCGGACGTTGAAGGTTTCCATTTCAGGCTCGGCGACGGTTTGGTTTGGGTCTGCGTTGCTCGTCGCGGCGATTTGCTCCGGAAGTTTCGTCGGGTCCCTCTCCATCGCCGGCAGCGGGTCGGGAATCTGCCACTCGATTTCATGGCTTGACTTGGCCGTTGCAACGACCGGCGTGTTATCGTCCGTCGCTCCCTGCGTCTGGCGCGGAGATGTACTGAGGACCTGTCGGAACACAAAAATCATGACGATAGCCAGAACCGGCACTAATATCACCATGGCCTTTTGCCTGGTGGGACTGACGCCCGGTTTTGGCGGAAAGAGCCTGTCGTTAATCCGTTGCCAGAGATTCGGGCCGGTCTGCTCTGACACCGGAGCGGCTTTATGCGGTTTGGCCGGCGTCGCGTCCTTCAGCGGCTTCTCGGGGCTGCCGGATTTCCTGGGCGCGGGATGCTGAAACGTCTGACGGTCCGGAGATGCGAGTTTGGGCCGGGCCTCAGCAGGGCGATCCGGCGCGGCATTGTCCGACGGCTCGCCGCCCTGATGCAGTGTCCTCAGCAGAGAGCTCTGCGGCGACTGACGATCCGGGGACGTTGGCTGTGCAGAAGCGCCGGGCGCAGCATCCGATGCCGGTGTCCCGGCTGTTTGCTGAACGCCGCTGTTCTGCGGAAGAGGCACCCCTTTGAAAACAGATGAGACCTTTTTCTGCAATCCAGCCTTGTTTTTTTCAAGTTCTGCCATCACTTATCTCCTGACCAGGGCTTCCCGGTTGATTGTCTGCTCGACCCAGGCCTTGCCGTTGATGATCTCCTTCGCCAGGGCCCCGTATTCAACAGCGGCCTTGCTGGGAGGCGCATAGATCTGGACCGGCTCGCCCGCGCTTGGTGCTTCAGCAAGTTTCACACTTCTGTGGATCACCGCGTCAAAGACCAGGTCGCCGAAAAATTCCCGCATCTGCTGTTGGATTTGTCTGCTGAGCAGCGTGTTGTCTTCGACAAACGTCAGCAATATCCCCAGGATGCGCGTGAAACAGGAGCCGTAGCGTTCTTTGATAATGTTCGCGGTCTCGAACAACTGCTTCAGACCTTCCATGGCATAGTAGTGCACCTGCACGGGCACCACGACCCCGGTGCTGGCAATCAACGCGTTGAGGGTCAGCAAGCCCAGGGACGGCGGGCAATCAATAATGCACAGATCGTACTTGTTGGCGACCGCTCGGAGTTTCTCACTCAAGATAAACTCTCTTCCGGCGATACGGATCAGGTCGAGCTCGGCGCCCGAGAGCAGGATGTTGCTTGGGGCCAGATCGAGCCACTCGACTTTCGTGCCTATCGTCGCTTCGGCGATCCCGATATGAGCGTTGACCAGGACGTCATAAATCGTCGTGCTCAGCTCGTCCGGCTCGTAACCGAATCCTATCGTGCTGTGGCCCTGCGGATCGAGATCCATCAGAAGCGTCCTGAAGCCTCTTTCGGCGAAGGCCGTGGCCAGACTGACCGCCGTGGTCGTCTTACCGCACCCGCCTTTCTGATTTGCTATCGCTATCGTTCTCATGTCTTTGCACTCGAAGCCGACGGGGACGACTTGTCGGCGGTCTCCGTTTCCCGCTGTTTCTTGACAAGAGCTGCCACGTCCAGCATTACTTCGTAGCTGGAATCGTCCTTAGTCGAGCGCGTCATCGTGAACGCGTTGACGAAAAGGACGGGCCGGTGTCTCTCCAGTGCATTCACGAAAGTCGCAAACTGATGAAATGCCGCGATGAAGCTGACATCGATGTGGTTTTCGCCTACGGATTCAGAGTCGGGTATCGTCGAGCCGCCACGCTTGTCTTTGCTCTTGACGCTGAATGAACCGACTTTCTTCTCGCTGGCGATTTGACCTATGTCAAACGTCAAATTGGCGGCATCTTCGAAATCAATGACAAAATCGCGCAGCCTCTCCTGTAACTGCCGAATCTGTTCGTGCAGTTGGGTTTGTGTTGATTCCCGGGCCGCTGCCTGTGCGGCCTCGTAGGATTCCTTCTTCTCGGTCAGCGCTCTATCGAGGCGTTTCTTGTTGACGCTCTGGGGTCTGAGCACAGCCATATAGGCCAGAAGAAGCAGCGTCAGGCAGACGGCCCAGACAACCGCTGCTTTCGTCAGGTATTTCTTATGAGTTTCTATGAAAGCCATATCATGACTCCGGCTTGAAGACGCAACTTATCTCATACGAGACGACATCGTGGCCTTGACGGGTCTCAGATTCCTGCGCCACGGCGATGTTCTCGAGCCTGGGGCCCAGTATCGCCGACGCACGAAGACGATCCCGAAAATCTCTGATAGCTTCGTCGCAGTTGCGCTGCGACCCGCTGCTGACACGCAACCGCAGCGTCTTGACGAGAACGTCGATCTCAACCGTTTTTTGCGGGTCATCGGGTTTCGGAACTTTCTTCTTTACGGATTTCTGCTCGACCTCGATATTGGTCAGCACAACCGAATCCGGCATGTTCTCTATCAGCGTCGTCAAAATGGGTGACCATTGAGTATGCCTCTTGATCGAAGAGCTGACGTCGGACAGGTAGTTTTTGCAGGCGTTTTTTTCTTTTTCCAATGCCGCCTTCAGTTGTACGGCTTCCGAGAGTTTTCCGATCTCCGCCTGATAGTGAGCTATTTCCTTCTCTTTGGCGGCCACCGCGGTGTTATTGTGCAGATAAAGACCGATCAACCCTATTGCAACGGCAATGGGGACGGTTGCGCTGACTGCGATGACAGCAAGACCGCCGGGCTTGCCCTTGAGCGGAAGAGCCCGTCCGTTCAGCAGATCAATCGTAAATAAAGCTTGCGGTACACTCATCTGACGTTCACTTTTCATCAAAAATCAAGGCTTCTGCAAAATGGAAGTTAGATCGACCTCATCGCCAGACCTGCCGCTACCGCCAGAGCAGGGCCGGTCCTGGCAAGAATCTCCTGACACTGCGGGTTCTGGTCGCAGTGAACGGTCTCAAAGGGGTTCCACAACACGGCCTGCGTGCCAAGCCGGCTGTTCAGCAGCTCGACAAATCCGCGGGTCAGGGCAAAGCCGCCGCAAACAAGCAGCTTGTCCACCGTCGGAGACTTGGATTGCGCGACATAATAGCGCAGTGTTTCACCGACGTCGGTAATGAGTCGCAGGCACGCTTTTTCCAGGCCGTCACGTATGTCCGGCTCATCGGCTGTCGAATCGCCGGACAAGATGCTCTTGATTGCTTCCGTGCTCCGGCCTTTCTGCGCCGCAATCTGGGCGACAATGTCATCGCCGGCATACGCCATGTCGCGGATGAACGGCCAGCCGTTTTTGTCCATGACGGCCAGGGTCGTATGAGAAGCGCCCACGTTCAGAATAGCCACGGTCTGACCTGCGGGATGGTTCTCGTGCCCGCGAGCCAGACCATTGTAGCAATTCAACAAGGCCAGGCCGTCAACATCCATCAGAACGCACTTCAAGCCCGCTTTGCGAGCAAGCTGCATCTTGCCTTGCACCAGCGGATTGGTCGCGGCCACCAGCACGCCCCGCGTCTTCTCGTCGCCGTTGGGTAGGACCTGGTGTCCGACGGCGCTGTCGGCCGCGTTGAACGGGCAAACCTGGGCCGCTTCGAGCAGGACCGCCGCCTCGATCTCCTCATCAGACAACGGAGGAAACTCAAAGTCCCGCACCGCCACGTCAGGGCCGCTTACTCCGCAAACGGCAAGTTTGCTTTTTGTTTGCGTTTTTCCACAGCACTGGCGAATCGCCTTGATGGTGTTTGCTTGTGGGCTGCTGTCGTCGTCCACGGTGACCGCAATCTCAGCCAGGCCGGCGGCGCTCGCCCAGTAGCCGGTATCGCTCTTGTCCAGAGCCACCATCTTGACGGCAGCCGAGCCGATGTCCAAACCCAGCACGGCGTCATTGGCGAGTTTAAGTCTTTGTTTCCAGTTCAAATTGATCCACCCTTCGCAAGAGAGGCAAAAAAGAACAAGATCCAATCCCGCGCCGATTCAGCGACCCCGTTTCGCGGCGTGCTGCAAAATCGCACCCAAAATGCGAGCCTCTGCTCTACGGGCGTTGGATTGTTTTTCCGTCTTCCGCTTTTCTCAATCGGCTTAATACGGACAGGGATTTACTTGGAAATTCAAATTGTGCTGCTCTTATGCAGAAAAAGTTGGCGGCGGACATTGGTTTGTAACGCGCAATCTGTACAGTTGTCATGCTGAGCGCAGCGAAGCATCCGGCCCTCGGACGAAAGCAACGTTGCCGTACGTTCGCAACCCAGGTCCTTCGCCTGCGGCTCAGGATGACAGAGGGGCGTGCTCATGATGTTCAGAAGCTGCCGGGACATCGGCAAATGCAAAGTGGCTATGGCCGTCCCGACCATAGCCACCATTGTATCAGTCAAAGCCGCTGCGGCTGCGACCTGGGGTCCTAAGCGGTCCTCCGCACCCGCTTAGGCGCCCTTGGACGTTGTTGATAAATCACGTATAAGGGAAATCTGAACCTTCCAGGGCGCCGGCTTGCCAGGAACGTGACTTTCCTTATGACGTCTTTATCCATGTACCGTCATAATTCAGCTTATACACGCCGGTCGGTTTGTCCGCCTTGGTGCTGGAGGCGGCGGTGACTGTAACCTCGGCAATGCCGTTCGCATTGACGCCGCTAATGCTGTAGCAGGCGGCCTCGAAATAGGTTCCGTCCAGGTCGTTTGTGGTGAAACCCAGCGCTGCCTGTGTTGCTGCATTGGTAAGGGCAGGGGCCAGGAGTGCGGCGGTAGCCACGCTTGTCTCGGCGGAGTACGCACGGAGCGCCGTACGGATGGTGCCGGCTGTGGCGTTCGCTTCCGACCACTTGGCCTTATCGATGCGGCCCTGCATCAGAGGAATGGCCACTGCGGCCAGGATGCCGACGATGAGGATCACCACCATCAGCTCCACGAGTGTAAAACCTTTTCTGCTTTTCATTTTCATCTCTCCAAAAAGTGTGAAAGAAGTTTTCCAGCCGGGTACGTCACCCGGCCCATACACCATCGGCAAAATTAACCCGTGACTTCACTGTCGATTTGTGATTTTCGAGCGAGCCTCGCAAATCGACGATTGCCCGTGCCCCCTACATGTCCGACATCGTGAAGATCGGCAGATACAGTGCAATAACGACAACCGATACGACTCCGCCGACCGATATAATCATGACCGGCTCCAGAAGACTCATCAG
>DATKWR010000050.1:0-3082 GCA_035529475.1 Sedimentisphaerales bacterium
CATCACCTGCGCGGAGTCGGCAGCGGCGGAAATGACGGCATCGAAATCAAGTTCGGCTCGTATGGAAACATCGTGCGCAACAACGTCATCCACGACACGAATATCGGCACGAAATACCCCGGCATCTTCGTCTATGGCGGCGGCAAAGGAATCAACATCGTCGAGGGCAACGTCGTCTGGAATGCGGGCGAGGGCATCCAGGTGGTTTCCGACGCCGTCATCCGAAACAATATCATCTTCAATTGCCAGATGACCGGCATCACAACGGCCCCGCACGCCGCGGTGCCCCACGTGCGAAACGTGCAGATCGTGAACAACACGCTCATCAATCATCCCAAAGGCGTCCTGATCCGCTGGGACAAGGCGCAGGACATGATTTTTGCCAATAACGCTATCTACTGCGCGGGCTCAACGGCCCTCGACGCATCGGGAGCGAACAACGGTACTTTCAGTGCAAACTCCATCGAGGGCCGGCTGACGGGTGTGACAATCGACGGCTCCGGATTCCGCGACGGCGGGACCAGCTCCGAAGTGCCTGAAGTACCTGGAGTCAAAAAGTGACACGGTAGTGTCATTGTGAGCGAAGCGAAGCAATCTAATACGCGTCGAGTGAGATTGCCGCGCCAACCTGCGGTTGGCTCGCAATGACAGCTTCGCTGCGACTTTAGCTCACTTTAGGCATTTTAGTTCACTTTAGTCACTTGCCAATCACCCGTTGGTGGCTGGTGAATGTTTGTCGTGTTCCCGTAAGGGCATTTGAAGGTAACGCCTTACGGCGTCACTACAAACAAGTACCACTCGCCGTGCTATCGGACAGCTACGCATTTGATCTGTTTCTGGTCGCGGATAAGCAGTTTGCCGTCGGATAGCGCAGGCGGACCCCAACATTCTTCGGTGTCGAGCAGGTCAGCGCTGGCCAGCGGCTTGAAGCCCTGGGGACTGGGCTCGACGAGATAGAGAATTCCTTCCCGGCCGTCCACACTCAGCAATAGACCGTCCGCAAGAACGAAGCCCCCTTTGTCGAAGAGGGGCGACGAACCCGTCTTCCATTTGAGCTTTCCGTCAAAGCTCAGGCACGTCAATCCGTCGCGGCTGGAGTTGGTGGTGCAATGGCCATAGAAATGACCTTCGTGTATCACGGGAGGATGAACGTGCGTGCCGAAGTCGTGCGTGGTGTAGAGCTCCTCCACGTCATAGCGCCCACTGTTCTGGCGAACCTTGATCGTGGCCGAGCCTGCCATGTAACCGCCTGTGATAAAGAGCCGCCCATCGCCGAGGTCGGTCACCTGCGGTATCGGAATACGGCACTGCCAGCCCTTGTAGGTCCAGAGCGTCTTGCCGTCTTTGACATCCATTCCCAGCACGACGCCATCGACGCCTTCCTCGTCGCCGTCGCCCCAACCGCCCGCCGGAGCGGAACGCCCGCCGCGTTCTCTTCGTGACGTAGCTGTAATCATCACGACCTGGGCGCGGCCGTCAATGTTCGCCACGATTGGCGTGACGTAGCCCAACACCCCGGGCAACGCCGGCGACGCCCATTTGATGCTGCCATTGGTCTTGTCGTATGCAACGATGCCTGCCTTTGGAGTCTGGGCGGCTAAGATCAGCAGGTCGCCGTGAATGAGCGGATTCTGGCAAATGCCCCACTCCGGGACTTTGCCGCCGCCGTGGTCTTTCCAGACGTTCTTGTTCCAAACAGGCTTGTCGGTGGTCGCATCGAAGCAGTAAACATCCCCAAAGCTGCCGCAGGTGTAGATATAATTACCGTCGATAGCCGGCGTCGAGCGAGAGCCCTTGTGGCTGAGCGTCCCCCTGGCGTCGTACGCAAACGACCAGAGTTCCTTGCCGTTGTTCAGATCAAGGCAGCGCAGCACATCCTGCTTCTCGCCGATGCGGTCGAGCAGATAGACTCGGCCATCGCTAACAGCCGCCCCGCCGTAACCGGCCCCCAACTTCACCGTCCAGAGGACCTTGGGACCACCGGCCGGCCAGGAACGCAGCAGCCCTTTCTCGTCGGAAGTGCCGTTTCGATTCGGCCCAAGATACTGGGGCCAGTCCGCGCGGACGCCGCAAACTGCCATGACGATGATCGATACAACTGCGAAAGAATGTTTCTTCATAATATGTACTCAAACAGAGAGCGAGTCAATTCTTGTGATGGAGGTCCTGTGGAGTCGAATCTTCGGCATGGGCCGTCTTCGTTGGGCGCCACCATAGCGACCGCCAATACGCACGATCAGCCGCATACACGTCGATCGGAGCATCTTCAGGCAGGTCCCTGGCCAGGATGCCGTACCGCTGCATCTCGCGTATGTAGCCCGGCGTGGGACGAAAGCTCGGCATATCGAAGCGCTTGATTTGCTCCAGATACTGCTTGCCCTCACGACACAGCATCAGGATCTTCTCGTAATCCGGATCGTTCGCATCGGCGAAGACTGTCACCGGCTCGCCGGAAACACCGTTCTGGTCCCGCTGTCTGCACAACCCATAGCCTCCCGCCTCGCTCGTCAGCGGCGCCAGCAAAACAAGCGATTTCTCAGGACGCGAGAGATTGAACATCAGGTGTCGCGACATCCGTACCCGGACGTCATTCATGTCGGGATTCGATAGAATCAGATTCAGATTGTCCGAGAGATAGCGGGGCATCGGCAGCGACTTATCATGGCAGCCGGTGCAGCGCCGCCCAATGGCCTCGGCGGCGGCGATGGAGGTGGGCCACTGCCGGTCGGTCGTTTCGAGTACGCTTTTTGGAAAGCCGCCAATCATGCCCGTCTCCAGCGCGGCGTATGTGCCCGGGTACGGTGCCGCCGACTCGATCCAATACCGGATCATGTCCTGCTCGTGCTGCGTCAGTTTGGCGCCGTGGTGGCTGCCGTCGAGCATCTTCATCAGCGGACTGGCCGAGGTGCCGACCGAGCGAGGCGGAAGGTTCGTCTCCAAACGGTCGCGCCCATCGGCGACAAGTTGCCGTGCAGTCAGTGTGTAGTAGCTGTGGCTGAAAATCGGCCCATGGTCGCCGCTGAGAATAACGCCGCCCGCACGCTGATCGTAATCGTGGCACGCCAGACAATGCCTGTCAAAA
>DATKWR010000051.1:0-11664 GCA_035529475.1 Sedimentisphaerales bacterium
GATCATCTTCTGTTCCAGCCGCTGCAAACGCTGGGTGAACTGCTGGCTGACCCAGGTGGCGATTCTGTATCGCTGCGACGCCGACGGCGGGAACATCCGGCCGCTCTCAAGCAACAATGAGCAGGAAAACACCCCCTGGCCCCTGCCCGATGGCCGGGTGCTGTACCAGCGATGGGAGTACGTGGACCGCAGCCAGGTCCACTATCACCACCTCTGGACCATCAATCCCGACGGAACAGGCCAGATGATCTATTACGGCAACTTCCATCCCGGCATCGTGATGATCGACGCCAAACCCATCCCCGGCACACCAAAGGTCGTGGCGGTCTTCTCCCCCGGGCACGGGCGAAAGGAGCACGATGGGCAGATCACGATTGTCACGCCCAAAGCGGGCCCCGATGAACAAGCCTCTGCTCAGCCGATAAGCAAGGAAAAGAATCTCCGGGACCCGTACCCGCTCTCGGAAGATTGTTTCCTCGCGGCCCAGGCGGGCAGACTGGTTGTGATGAACAGTAGTGGTCAAACCGCGGAGATTTATCGCCTGCCGGACGAGCTCGCTCAGGTGGGCGTCCAATGTCATGAGCCCCGACCGCTGCGGCCAAGAGCGCGCGAACGAGCGATCCCGTCCCGAATCGATCCGCAGCAGAAAACAGGCGGGCTTGTATTGACGGACGTCTATAACGGCCGGCGCATGGAAGGCATCAAGCGGGGCGAAATCAAAAAACTGCTTGTGCTTGAGACTTTGCCCATGCCCATCCACTACAGCGGCGGCATGGAGCCGCTCAGCTACGGCGGCACCTTCACACTGGAGCGCGTCCTCGGAACCGTGCCCGTTGAGCCGGACGGCTCGGCCTATATGGAAGTGCCCGCCCTGCGGGGCCTGTTCTTCGTCGCGCTGGACGAAAACAACAACTCGGTCAAGAGAATGCAAAGCTTCCTGACGGTGATGCCGGGCGAGACGACCAGTTGTGTCGGCTGCCACGAGCAGCGGACCCGGACCCCCATCAATATGAGCGTCAACGCACTCGATGCCCTCAAAGGCCCGCCTCGGAAGATCACGCCCATTGACGGTATCCCGAACGTATTTGATTTCCCGCGGGATATTCAACCTATTCTGGACAAGCGCTGCCTCGCTTGTCACGACTATGACGCAAGCGAGCACGGTGGACCGCTGGCCGGGGGCGTAATTCTCAGCGGCGACCGCGGTCCTCTCTATTCCCATAGCTATTACACGTTGACCGTGCGGCGGCAATTCGCCGACGGGCGCAACCAGCCGAAAAGCAGTCTGCCGCCGCGATCGATCGGCAGCAGCGCCAGCCCGATGATGAAGAAGTTCGACGGTACGCATTACAATGTCAAGCTCACGCCTCACGAGACGGACATGATTCGCTACTGGATCGAGTGCGGCGCGCCCTACCCGGGCACCTACGCCGCGCTGGGCTGTGGAATGATCGGCGGCTACACGGAGAACAAGCAGGACGTCTCCGACCGGTACTGGCCCGAAACGATCGCAGCCGGCGAGGTGATTCGCGGCCGCTGCGCCGGTTGTCACAACAAATCCCTGCCCCTGCCTCTGGCATTATCCGACAACCGCAACGTGCCGCCGTGGGACGGCCAGCCAGGCTATGTGCCGCGACATTTGATCTTCAACCTCACGCGCCCCGAAAAATCGCTGGTTCTGCTGGCGCCGCTGTCGAAGGGGGCCGGGGGCTATGGCCTGTGCAAAGAAAAAAACGCAACGGATTCCCAATCCGGCGCCGTCTTTGCAGATACGAGCGACTCCGGCTATCAGACCATTCTGGCCCTCTGCTCGGCGGGAAAAGAGTATCTCGACACAATCAAACGCTTTGACATGCCGGACTTTCGCCCCAGAACCGCTTACGTGCGCGAAATGAAGAGGTACGGGATTGTCCCGGAAGATCTTCCCGACGGCACCCCGATAGACATCTATGCAACCGACCGCGCCTATTGGCAATCGCTATGGCATAATCCCAACCCCGATATGGACTTGACCCAGTAGCTACGGAGAACCCTAAGCATGAGAAAACGTGGTATGAGCAGAGCCACTGTGTGGATGAGCACTTTCCTGGTGCTCGCCGGTTTCGGCGGCGCCGGTCTTGCCGCCGAACAGTATCTTTCGCCCGCGGCGCTGGTTGCAGACGGCGCCGGCAAGACGCTCTATATCGCCGAAGCCACCGCCAGGCAGGTTGCCGTCTTCGACACGGAAACCGCCAAAGTCACCGCAACGATCCGCACGCCCGCGGAGCCGACGGGGCTTGCCCTGACGGGCGATGGATCGCTGCTCTATGTCACCTGCGCCGGACCGCAGGGAAAAATCTGCGTCATAGACACGCGCGAGGCCAAATTACTCCGCACTCTTCCGGCGGGCCATACGCCTACGGCTCCCGTGCTCAGTCCGGACGGCGAATTTCTCTACGTATGCAACCGCTTCGATAATGAGGTCTCGGTGATAAACACGAGGCAGGGCAAACGAGTCACAGAAATTCCGGCCCTGTGCGAGCCGGTCGCTGCGGCCATCACGCCCGACGGCAAGTGGCTCTACGTGGGGAACCTTCTTCCTCACGGCTCGGCCAAAGCAGACTCCGTGGCCTGTAACGTCTCGGTCATAGACGCGGGGAAAAATGCCTTCGACCGGGACATCCCCCTTCCGAACGGCAGTACGGGGCTCCACGGCCTTATCGTTTCGCCGGACGGCCGGTTCGTGTTCGCCTCGCACATCCTCGCGCGGTACACGGTTCCGACGACCCAGTTGGAGCGCGGTTGGATCAACACGAACGCCGTCTCCATAATAGACGCCGGACGCAAGCGGCTGATCGAAACGGTTCTTCTGGATGACGTGGACTACGGCGCGGCCAATCCGTGGGCCCTGGCCTGCACGGGCGATTCAAAATACCTCTGCGTGACTCACGCCGGGACCCATGAAATGAGCGTCATCGGCCTAACGGCGCTGTTCGACAAGATCAAGAGCTATCGCCAAGCCAACGCCGGCCAGGCTCCAGGCCCGGCCGCCGACGCATATTCGGCATACGGTTCCGGCGCCGAAACACCATCGGATATTCCTAACGAGCTGAGCTTCCTCTATGGCCTTCGCAGCCGCGTCAAGCTATTGGGCAAAGGCCCGCGAGCGCTGGCCGTCGTGGGCCGGACGGCCTACGTTGCAGAGTATTTCACCGACAGCATGACGGTGGTGGACATGAGTAATGGGCCCAGATTCAAGACCACCTCCATCGCTCTCGGCCCGAAGCAGGAACTAACGGTCCGGCGCAAGGGCGAAATGCTCTTCCACGATGCGTCCATCTGTTTTCAAGCCTGGCAGAGCTGCGCCAGTTGTCACCCATCCGACGCCCGGGCCGATGCGCTGAACTGGGACCTGCTCAACGACGGCTTGGGCAATCCCAAGAACACCAAGAGCCTGCTGCTGGCCCACGCGACGCCATCGGCAATGATTACCGGGGTTCGCGCCAGTGCCGAGGCGGCCGTGCGAGCCGGAATCACGCATATCCACTTTGCCGTGCGCCCGGAAGAGGAAGCCGCTGCAATCGACGAATATCTCAAGAACCTCAAGCCGGTCCCAAGCCCATACCGTCGCGACGGCAGGCTCAGCCAATCCGCCAGGCGGGGACGCAAGCTGTTCCAGAGTGCAGGCTGCGCCAAATGCCACGAAGGACCACTGTTCACGGATATGCGAAAACACGATGTAGGCACGGGTGAAGGGTTGGATCAGGGCGTGAAGTTCGACACGCCGACGCTGATCGAAGTCTGGCGCACCGCACCATACCTGTACGATGGACGAGCGGCAACGATGGAGCAGATGCTCACAACGTACAATCCACAGAACAATCACGGCGTCACCTCGAATCTCACAGAGGAGCAGATCGAGGATTTGGCGACGTTTGTTCTGTCGCAATAGAGCGGTCACCCACAGGCAGAAGAGATAGGAAGGTCACGAACATGAGCACCGTACCCGACGAGCGCATCGCTGCGGGAATCCCCGATCTGGACGAGCGAGGCGAGCCGGATCAAAACCGGCCTGGAGTATTACATCAAGGCTGCTTCAGCCGACGGTCAGCAGGCGTGGTTCCCCGCAACGGCGCCTGAGATCACTCAGACGATTGTCATTATGCAGGAGAAATGAGAATGAGCAGAAGAAACTATTCACGGCGCGGCTTTCTGAAGGCGGCGGGGTTGGGAGCCGTATCGCTGGCCCTTCCGGCATGCGCAAATCTCTCCCGGGGCCAGGCGGAAAATCCAAAAAACGGCAAACCCAATTTCGTTTTCATTCTTGTCGATGACCTGGGCTGGATTGATACAGCCTGCTACGGAAGTAAGTTTTACGAGACGCCGAACATCGACCGGCTCGCCGCCGAAGGGATGCGCTTTACGGACGCCTACGCGGCGTGTGCCGTTTGCTCGCCGACAAGGGCAGCCGTCATGACTGGACGCTATCCGGCTCGGCTCGGAGTCACCGATTGGATCCGGTCGCGTTTTCAGGGCGGCAAGATCCCCGAGGATAAGAAGAACCCGAGCCAGTACGTGGGCGGCAGGAACAACAAGCTGCTGTGCCCGCCTAATGCGCTGTGGATGGAGCTCGATGAGATCACGATAGCCGAGGCGCTCAAGCCGGCCGGGTACACCTCGTGCCACATCGGCAAATGGCATCTTGGCGCGGACGACTGGTACCCCGACAAACAGGGCTTCGATTTCAACCTCGGCGGCTGCGACTTCGGCCAGCCGCCCACCTACTTCGACCCCTACTTCCGCAAGGGACAAGGCCCCATACCGACGCTCGAGCCTCGCAAGCAAGGCGAATACCTGACCGACCGCGAGGCGGACGAGGCGGTGGGCTTTATCCGCCGGCACAAAGACAAGCCGTTCTTTCTGTATATGGCCCATTACGCCGTTCACACGCCGATCCAGGCAAAGCAAGACCTGGTCGAGAAGTACAAGGCAAAGACACCCACGGACCAGAAGAACCCGGCGTATGCCGGCATGATCGAGAGTGTGGACGATGCCGTGGGCAAAATCGTGGCGGTGCTCGATGAGCTCGACCTGGCCGATAACACGATCGTCTTTTTCACCGGCGACAACGGAGGCCTGATTCCCATCACGAGCAACGCGCCTTTGCGCTCCGGCAAAGGGTACCCTTACGAGGGCGGAATCCGGGAGCCTCTTATTGTCCGCTGGCCCAAAGTCGTCAAGGCCGGCGAACTCAGCCATGAGCCGGTCACGAGCGTAGATTACTTGCCGACTATCTGCGAAGCGGCCGGAGCACCGCTGCCCCATGGCCGGGACATCGACGGAGTCTCAATCCTCGAACATCTGCGGTCCGGCGGCGCTCGCAAACTCAATCGCGAAGCGCTGTACTGGCACTTCCCGCACTATCGCGGCAACGTCGTGCCTTACAGCATCGTTCGCTCGGGCGATTGGAAGCTCATCAAACGATACGACGGCAAGACATTCGAGCTGTTCAACCTGAAAACGGATATGTCTGAGAAAGAAGACCTTTCAGAATCAATGCCGCAGAAGGTCAGGGAGCTTGACGCCAAATTGACCGCCTGGCTGGGCGCCGTGGGCGCCAAACTGCCCAGGCCGAATCCGGATTACAGCCCTGACGCCCGAAAAGAACCCAATCGGTGATTGGTAATCACCATTCACGAAAGGAGAGCAAATCCCATGAGAACTCACAATCGACGCGATTTCCTCAAAGCCGCCGGGTTGGGAGCGGCGATGACGGCGTTACCCGGAGGACTCTTTGCCGCCGAGGCGACGAAGAACCGACCCAACATCCTGTGGATCCTGTCCGAGGATATCAGCCCCGACTTGAGCTGCTACGGCGCGCCGACGGTGCAGACTCCGAATCTGGACAAACTGGCGACCCAGGGCATTCGCTTCACCCAGGCATTCACGACCGCCCCGGTCTGTTCGGCCAGCCGCTCGGCAATGATTACGGGAATGTTCCAAACCACCATCGGGGCTCACAATCATCGCAGCCACCGCGACGACGGTTACACGCTGCCCGAACCGGTCAAGCTGATCACCGAGTACTTCCGGCAGGCCGGCTACTTCACGGCCAATGTCAAGACCGCCGCCCCGGGTGTGGCCGGCTCGGGCAAGACCGACTTCAACTTCAATTTCAAGGACGCTTTCGACGGCAGCGACTGGAACCAGCGCAAAGCGGGCCAGCCCTTCTTCGCGCAGTTATCCATCAGCATGACGCATCGAGGCGGACACTGGAAGAATCTGCGCCAGAATCTGGACCACCCGGTCGATCCCGCCGAGGTCAAGCTGCCCCCCTACTACCCCGACCACCCCGTGGCGCGAGAAGACTGGGCCATGTACCTGAACTCGATCCAGGTCATGGACCAATACATCGGCAAGATTATGCAACGCCTCGATGACGAGGGCCTGGCGGACAACACCGTGGTGATTTTCATCGGCGATCACGGCCGGTGTCACGTTCGCGGCAAGCAGTGGCTTTACGACGGCGGCATCCACATTCCGCTGCTCGTTCGCTGGCCCGGAAAGCTCGGGGCCGGACACGTCTGCGACAATCTGGTCAGTGCGATTGACATCTCCGCGACGATTTTGAAGATCGCAGGCATTTTGCCGCCGAAACACCTGGAAGGAAAGCTCTTCCTCGAACCCAACGGACAAGAGGCGTGGAAGCCCGTTGATGTGCACGACTATATCATCGCTGCGAGGGACCGCTGCGACGAGACCGTTGACCGCATCCGCTGCGTCCGGACCAGACAATACAAGTATATCCGCAACTTCATGCCCGAACGCCCTTACACGCAGCCAAATGCGTACAAAGAACAGTCTTACCCGATGTTGAATCTGATGAAAGAGCTTCACGCGCAGGGAAAGCTCACGCCCGTACAGGGACTCTTTATGGCGCCGCGGAAACCCGATGAGGAGCTTTACGATTTGACGAAAGACCCCTGGGAGATCAACAACCTCGCGGCGTCGCCGGAGCATCAGGCAACGCTCAAGAACATGCGGGCGATCCTGGATAAATGGATCAAAGAAACCGGCGACATGGGACAGTTCCCGGAAAAGCCCAGCGCCGTCACCGAGCAGGATCGGATCAAAATATATGGAAAATAGCTTCGCTTCGGCGGTGGCCTGACGATAATCCCCGCGAATTCTGGAGCCTCGGGCGGGCTACCCGATGCGATTAGAGCATTGGTGTCGCAGCGCGGGCAGGATGCCCGCGACACGGCAGACTCAGAACAGCTTGACTTCCACTTTCTTGTTCTTCCATTCGGCGATGAACGCTTCCATCTGTTCCAGCAGCGTCTGAAGCTGCTCGGTGTTCTCGAGCAGGTTCTCGTAGAAAGTTCCATCGTTGAGCAGCTTGGCCGCGGTGCCCTGGCCGTTGTTGACCTTCTCCAGAATCACCCGAAGCTGCGCCGTCGCCGCGCTGAGCTGCTCGCTCGTATCGACCAGCGCCGCAACGAGCGTGTCCGCTTTGGCATCGGCGCGCTCCAGCGTTGATGTCCCGGTGGCGGCAAATTTGCGGATCTCCTCGCTTGTGCTGGTGAGCGTGGTCACCACCTCTTCCACTTTGGCGTCGGCATGCTCGATGATGGTCGTCCCGGCGGCGGCAAGCCTCTCGAATTCTTGCATTGTCTTTTTGGCCTGCTCCGACGCCTCGGCCACGTTCGCCAGCGTTCTCTTCATGTTCTCTTTGCTGTCCTGGTCGCCGATAATCTCGTTGGCATGGCTGACGAAAGCATTGATGCCGTCGATCAAGTCGCTCAGCTTCTGCTGACTTTCTTCCGGGAAGAACTCACTGGTCATACCGGTGGAACCCTGAAGCCATATCTTGTCCACCAGGTATTTCGTTTCCGGCCGGTTCGGATCCTGTGGAACCAAAGGCACTTCGGGACGCTGCTGGAGCTCGATGTAACTGCTGCCCAGCCCCCGCGTCATCAGCTTGACCTGGACACAGGAAGGAATGGTCGCATACTTCTTGTCAATACTGAGGACAACGACCGTCTGATAGTACTCCAATCCAGTCACCCAGTCCTCGCGCACCTCCGGAGCCATGACGTTTGTAACCCTGCCGATCTGGTAGCCGCAGAAGCGCACGGGAGTGTCCTTCTGCACGCCCGTCGCGGTTGGGAACTGGACGAACACCTGGAACGCGTTCATCTTTGTCACAATGCCGGGCAAATCGCCGAACTTGAAGATCAGCCAGACCAGCGAGCCTATCCCCACGATCACAAAGATACCCACTACCATATTGTGCCGCCTCTGGGCGGTTTCGTAGTCACTCACTCTTTAGCTTCCTTTCACATCGCCGCGGCCTTCCAGAAACAATTCCCTTATGGCCCGCAAGGGATAGCCGCTCTTGTTCAGTTTCTTTATCAGTTTAATGCGCTCAATGCACTTCCGGTCGAACAGCCGCCTGCCCGTGGGCGTCACCTCCGTGGGCTCCAGCAATCCGACCATCAGATAATATTGCAGAGACTGCCGGGAAATGCCAGCTTTTTTTGCGGCCGAACCTATGGATGCTAATGCGCCTTTCTCACTCAAGGCTAATCCCCGCAAAGCCAACAACCGAAAAAGCGTAACCCAAAAAGAGTCCCAAAACCGGGATTTCACGGTATTACTCTAACAGATGCACCACGTTTTGCCCATAACTTTCTGCATCGGGGGCCACGATGCTTGATTTGTCAGCCGGGCGAATGTACCATCAGGAAATGGTGAAGCCAAGAATCCTGCTTGTGAACCCGCCGATCTATGACTTTGCCGCCTATGATTTTTGGCTCAAGCCCTATGGCCTGCTCAGCGTGGCCGGCTATCTTCGCGGACGGGCCGACTTCAAGCTTTTCGATTACCTCGACCGATTGGCTCCTTTCATGGCCGGTCAGGAAAAGCTCCGGTCCGACCGGTGGGGTCGGGGCCGGTTTCACTGCGAGCGGGTCCAGAGTCCGCCGTGCCTGCGGGCGATCCCACGCTACTTCCGCCGGTTCGGCCTGCCGCGCGAGACGTTCACGGATTTTTTGGCCACTGAAGGTCCATTCGATTTCGTTTTCGTCCAGACCATGATGACCTACTGGTACAAGGGCGTTGAGGAAGTCATGGCCGATGTTCGCGCGGTCCTGCCCGAAGCGGGAATCGTACTGGGCGGAAACTACGCGACGCTCTGCCCCGATCACACCAGAACGCTGGGTGCGGATCTATTAGTTCACGGCGCAGATCTTGGTTCGCTCTGGGAATATCTGGGAATCAGCCAGGATATGAAACAGCCCGCCTTGTGGGAAGCCTATCCGAAACTCAGCGTTGGGGTGCTGAAACTCACGGACGGCTGCCCTTTCAATTGCACGTACTGCTCGGTGCCCAAGGTCTATGGCAGATTCAAGCCCCGGCCGCTGGAACATGCTTTGGCCGAATTCGAGCTGCTGGCTCAACTCGGCGTTCAGAACGTTGCTTTCTATGACGACGCCCTACTCTTCGAGCCTGACAAGGCTCTGATTCCGTTCTTGAATGAGGTGGTGAAACAAAATGCGAGGGTGAATTTCCACAGCCCCAATGCCCTGAACGCCCGTTTCCTGACCTCGGAGATGGCCGAGCTGATGGTCAAGGCGGGCTTCAAGACGTTCTACCTGGGTTTCGAGAGCGCCTCTTTACAATGGCAAAAGCAGACTGGCTCGAAGGTCTTTTCCGACGAGCTTGCATCGGCGGTCGGACACCTTGTTTCCGCCGGCGCCGAGCCTTTGAACATTACGGCGTATCAAATCCTCGGCCATCCTCATATCAATATTCAGGAGCTTGAAGCCTCAATGCGATTCGTCAACAGTCTGGGCATTCGCGGCACGCTGGCGGACTTTTCGCCCCTCCCCGGCACGCCCGACGGCGAATACTGCCGCAAATGGGTGAACCTCGATGAGCCGCTGATGCACAACAAGACCGCCTTCCCGATCATCCTGATGGGCTTCGATGCATCCAACCGCCTCAAAGACCTCCAGCGACAGCTCAACCGGGAACTGTTTTCCGGTCCACCGTGACGGTTCCGAGGCTGCTTACCCTATTGCGTATTCCTCCACTTGATTTCGCTTGGCGCTCTGATATACTATCCTCGCAGATCGAACGGATTAAGGAGCAGCCTTTCAGGGCTGTTCAATCGTGCTTACTTACGTGCTGTTGATTGTTGGTTTTGCGATCCTCATCAAAGGGGCTAATCTCCTTGTTGAGGGCGCATCCTCCATTGCCCGGATCCTCAAAGTCAGCGACCTGGTCGTTGGTCTGACCATCGTGGCCTTTGGGACATCCACGCCCGAGCTTTTCGTCAACATATTCGCAGGCATCAAGGCCAACGCCGATATCGCCATCGGCAACGTCGTAGGCAGCAACATCTTCAATATTCTGGTCATTCTCGGCGTTTCGTCCGTCATCTTTCCGCTGATCGTAACGCGAAGTACCGTATGGATCGAGATACCACTGACCCTTGCGGCAGCGGTGCTGCTCGGATTGCTGGCGAACGATCATTTGCTGACAAAGAGCAGCTTTCAAGGATTGTCGAGAACAGACGCCGCGATTCTGCTGGGCTGTTTTGCCGTCTTCGTTTATTACGTGCTGCGGCTCGCCGGCAAGAACATGAAGGAAAAAGGCAATGACACATCCGGCTCTGCAAAACAGTATAGTCCCGTGAGATCAGCTCTTATGATCGTAGCAGGGCTTGTGGGCCTGTTCGTCGGCTCCAAATTCGTGGTTGACGGTGCCGTCGTCCTGGCGGCGGCGCTGGGCGTCAGCCAGTCTCTGATTGCCTTGACGATCGTCGCGGCCGGAACAAGCCTGCCGGAGCTGGCGACATCAGTGGTCGCGGCGTACAAGAAGAACTGCGACATCGCCGTCGGCAACATCCTGGGGTCCAACATCTTCAATACCTTCCTCATCCTGGGTATCAGTGCCTCGATTCGGCCCATCCCTCTGCAGCCCAAAAGCAATATCGATATCGGCGTGGGAGTGCTCGCCGCCCTGATTCTATTCGTGGCCATGTTTTCAGGCAAGAAAGGCGTTCTCGACAGGTGGGAGGGTCTGCTCTTCGTCGGCCTGTACATGATTTACGTCGGCTTTCTGATCGCGCAGGGTTAGCCGGGATGCTGGGGGGCCGTGTGCACATCGGCATTTGATTTTTCGTTCCAGCCCGCTTATAGTTGTTTGCTTATGGCCAATCAAACGGTACATATTAGGTCCTTTGGCTGCCAGATGAACAAGCTGGATACGGCGCTGGTCGCCGGTGCGCTCGCGGATGCGGGGTTTTCTCTGACCGACAGCGTCAAGCAGGCCGACGCTGTCCTGATCAACACCTGCTCGGTGCGCGAGCACGCCGAGCAGAGGGTCTTCTCGCATCTGGGACATCTCAAGCACATCAAAGAGTCACGCCCAGACCTGGTGGTCGGCGTCATCGGCTGCATGGCCCAGCGGCTCGGCGACACATTGCTCGAGCATGAAGCCGTCGATATCGTCTGCGGACCGGCGGAAATCTCGCGGATAAGCCGGCTTCTTGTCGAAACACTGCATGAGAAGAAGAAAACCTCGGCGACCACAAAAAGAATCCGGCGCAAAGCCACCGATGAGCAAAACCAGGCGCTCGAAGAATTCGAGTCCGCCCACGACGGGCAAGACAAGCAA
>DATKWR010000052.1:0-2489 GCA_035529475.1 Sedimentisphaerales bacterium
TGACGATGGGCGCGATTGGCCTGGGCGGCCAGGGCATGCACAACCTGCGAAACTTCCTCACCTGCGAGGACCTTCGCCTGCTGGCCGTCTGTGACGTCGATGCCAAGCACCGAGCGACGGCAAAGGAAACGGTCGATGCGGCGTATGGCAACCGAGACTGTGCCGCGTATAGTGACTTTCGCGATGTTCTCAACCGCCGTGACATCGACACAGTGCTCATTGCGACGCCCGACCACTGGCACGCCGTCATTTCCATCGAAGCCGCAAAAGCAGGCAAAGACATCTATTGCGAGAAGCCGATTTCACTGACCATCGCCGAGGGCAGGGCCGTCGCCGATACGATCAAGCGGCTCGGAACCGTCTATCAGTCGGGCACGCAGCGCCGAAGCAACGCCTGTTTTCGTTTTGCGGTCGATATCGCTCGCAGCGGGATGCTTGGCCGGCTCCACACGCTGCACTGCTACTACCACAACGGCCCGACCTGCCCCCCGCAGAAGACCGAAGCCGTACCCGAAGGGTTTGACTACAACAGGTGGCTGGGGCCCGCTCCGTTCGAGGCCTACACGCCCCGGAGATGTCACGGTTCGTTCCGCTGGCTCTACGACTACTCCGGCGGACAACTGACCGACCTCGGCGCGCACTTCAACGACCTGGCCCAGTGGGCGCACGACAGCGACTACTCAGGCCCCACGCAGTACGAAGGCTGGGCTGAGTTTCCAGCCGACGGCTTGTTCAACACGCCCGTGCGTTTCGAGGTCGTTGCCACATATTCCGACGGCGTCAAGATGATCTATCACGACGAGACCGAGCCCGGCCGAGGCCCCAGGGGAAACAAGTTTGTCGGCGACGAGGGCTGGGTCAGCGTTGACGATACAGGCAAGGTCACCGCGTCGAGCAAGGCGATTATGGATAAGCTCAAGGCCAGCCAGAGCGACTATAACTACATGACAGGCCATCATCGCAATTTCCTGGACTGCGTCAAAACTCGAAGCCTGCCGATATCCAACGCTGAAGTGTCACATCGCTCGGTCACGACGTGCCATGCAGGAAATATCTGTTTGCGGCTGGGGCACAAACTACGATGGGACCCCGAAAGTGAACGATTCCTCAACGATGAGATGGCCAACAGGATGCTCGCCAGGGCCATGAGATCGCCCTGGTCGTTGTAATTCCGTATTCTGTTTTGTGAAAGGAGTGTGCCGTATGCGTTCAACTTTTTGTCGTGCCGGGGTGGTCCTGGCAATCTCGGTTTTGCTCTGTCAGGCGTGTGCGTATGCATCTTCCGGGCAAAGCAGCCCCACCGCGCAGTGTGTCGTTGACAGCACCTGGCCTCAGAAGCCTGACCGGTTCAAATGGGCGCAGATGCCCGGCATCACAGTCGATGCCCAGGACCAGGTTTATATCTTTACCCGCAGCCAGCCGGCGGTTCAGGTTTACAGGAGCGGCGGAACGTTCGTCCGTGCCTGGGACATGGAGGATTTCGCGGGCGCCCACTTCATCAGAATCGACCCGGCGGGGAATATCTGGACCGCAAATATAAGTAGCCACGTCGTGCGCAAGTACAGCCCCGAGGGCAAGGTTTTACTGACGCTTGGCGAGCCGGGCCGCGCCGGCGCCGACCGGGGGCATTTCGATAAGCCCACCGATATGGCCGTTCTGCCGAGTGGCGATATCTTCGTCAGCGATGGGTACGGGAACAGGCGAATCGTCCATTTCGACGCGAATGGAAAGTACATTAAGGAATGGGGCGAGGCCGGCACTGAGCCGGGCCAATTCGCCCTGCCGCACTCAATCGTAGCCGACTCTCGAGGAAGGCTTTACGTCGCCGATCGCGAAAACGCCCGCATCCAAGTCTTCGATACCAAAGGCGAGCTGCTCGCGGTGTGGGCGGATCGGATAACACCCTGGGGACTGTGGTTGACGAAGAATCAGGAATTGTGGGTCTGCGGCTCATCGTGCGTGAAGAAAGAAGGAACAGATGAGTGGAACGTACTTCCGCCGCCGGACCAGCTCCTCATGAAGCTGAATCTCAAGGGCGAAGTCCTTCTGCGTGTCCCGCTGCCCAAGACCGCGGTCCCTCCCGGAAAACCGGGTGAGCTCGACTGGGTACACGGCATCGCCATAGACTCACGGGGCAATTTCTATCTGGGTGACATCCAGGGCGCAAGGGCGCAGAAATTCCTGCTCAAGCCGTAATGTTGTGTCGTGAAAGTGAGCTGAACCATGCGAAATCTGAAGTTGCTAACTCTGACTTGCGGCTGTTTGCCCAGTGGCACCGGTTCGATTGGCCCATTCTATGGGATTCAATCAACGTGATGCAGGTCAGAGGCGTACCGATTGAAGTCGCCATTGACGAGCAGGGCATAGTGCGTACCGTTCGACCCAAGGCCGAAACCTTCGAGGATGAATTCCTCAATAAATCCTTTGGAGGCAAGGGTGCTGAAACATCGGTGAAACCAGGGAAGGTAACCCGTCCGGACATTGAGGCC
>DATKWR010000053.1:0-22967 GCA_035529475.1 Sedimentisphaerales bacterium
GATGAAATTTGACATCCAGGCCGGAGAGCTGAAGGCGCTTCGGGGCGCGGTTCGTGTCCTGCGCAGCTCCACGCTCCTGGTCTATACGGAGATATGGTTCAACCCCGTGTACGATGAGGGTGCCATTTACAGCGAGGTTGATTTGTTCTTGCGGGAATGCGGATTTGCGTTATACGATATATTCAAGCCCAACTACGGCCCAAACGGATTGCTCATGTGGGGTAACGCCATTTTCCTGAATGCCAAACAGCTCACCGTGTAGAATCCTGGATCCCACTGCCTCTTTAGGCGCAGTGACAAGCACTTCAAAAGGAGTCATTCGTCAGGCCAGTGCTTCTTGCGCAAGCGGCGGTTTGTTTTGGCGATGATCTTTCTGACCCACGCGGAAGAATGGCCTTGAATGCCTGGATTGGATTCAAGATAGAACCTGAAGAATCTTAAACGGTCCGTGTTCGAGATGCCGTGAAAGAACATATTGACCTGCACCAGGTTCTTCAGACGAAGCCGGGGGGGCAGGGAACGGAACTTCTTCGTTCGTTCGTTGTCAATAAAATAAAACCGCCAATTTCCGCGCTCTTTCACAACCAGGACGTTGCCAAGGCGCAAGTCTCCGTGAAAAATGCCCCTGGCGTGCATTCGGCCCACGGTTCCGGCAAAAGCTCTGATCAAATCGCGCTTGCGAAGAAGTGTATCCCTGTCGGAACAGTTGCGAAACTCGTTGAGAAGCTGCATGATCGGCGGAGCGTTCCGAACCTCTTGTGTCACCAGCATGTTATCCGTGACAAAGGGGCCGCGGCGGCGTTCCAACAAACCGATGACGGTGGGCGCGTCGAAACCGTTCTCCTGGAGCATGAGCGATGCGTCGAAAGCACGCCTGGCCCGGCTGGGACGAGGAGAATGCTTCAAAAAATCCAGTGCTGAGTGATAAAGGTACCGCTTGAGGTAGAACGTAGAGCTGACTCCGCCGGAGCAAACACGGTATCTGAACACGCGGCTATAATCGGATGACGGAACTCTTGTAAACGGACCGTCGCCGTCAGCCTCCGAATCGTTCACCGACAGCAGGTTTCCGATATCGTGCCGGCGCCAATCTTTATGAATGCGGATCGTCCAATCGCCCATCCTCATCGTATCGAAACCGCAGGCCGGCCTTTGGGTGGATTGCTTTTTGTCCACCGTCGGGTTTGGGCTGTGGCTCTGTGTCAGGGGCGAAAGTCCTTCTTCTTTCAAAAACCGCTCCATATCCTTCGTTCGTTTATTCTTGTATAACAGCTTCCATCTGTGGATCGTCATCCCGTCGAGATCCGTCAGAACGGGGCCGTTCTCCGTAACCAGAACATTCGTATGTTTCAGGTCCCCGTGCGTGATGCGATATTCCCAAAGCCTCTCGAGCAGTCTCATGACGGCCTGAGTCGCCGCAAGGCCCTGCGCCTGGCTCACACCGTCGTCGTGCAGGAAATCGTGAAGTCTGCGTCCTTCAACATATTCGGTGACCAAATACGATTTCCACACGAGTCTTCCTTTTCGCTGCTCGATATAGGCCAGGGGCTTGGGTGTGGGTATGTCCAGCATTTCGAGCCGATGCCCGTGAAGCCACGCTCGACAAGCCCGCGATCTTTTTGCCGTGTGACGAAGCGAATGAGCAATTCCTTTGTGGTTATACCTCTTGACGACCATGTCCCTTCCGTTCCACGTCAGACGGGACACGCTGGAGGTATCGCCGTTCTTGAGAATCAGCCCGGTGTCCATCAGCGCGTCCACCTGCTGAAGGAAATCATTCATTTCCGTTTCGCGACAGAAACTTCTGTCACACTCAGCCGCGTATTGTCGGCCCTTGATCTTCAGATGTCTCCTGTTGGTTCGAAGACACTTTTTCAAGCCGCCCCGGATGACCCTTTTCTTGTGTGCGGCCAGCTGTTTTTGCAGTAACAGCTCATCCGATCTTCCGAAATTCCAGCCGCGGGCCTGAAAATATTCTTCACAGATGGTACCGACCGAAGCCGTATCACCGGTGGAGACGTAACCGACCAACATCGCCAGGTTATTGACACTCCTTTTTCTCGACAGCGGGGCCGAGAAGAATTCCATCTGGCGGGGGTCGAGAGCATATATCCGGTCGCCGGCCAGCAGAAAATTTCCCAGGTGCAGATCTTTTTGCAGGACCCCCTTGCTGTGCTGTTTGGCCAGCTCTGTGCAGACTCGAATCAGCAAATCGAGCTTCTTGTCTTTGTCCGTTGTTTCGCTCAGGACGTCGAAAGCCGTTGCTGAATCGACAATTTTCTCCAGGACGACGGCCCACCGTCCGCTTTCCGTCTTTCCGCAGAACAGAGGTTTGGGCGAATTGAGTCCTCTCTCCTGCAACTGGCTCAGTCCGCGCCACTCTCTCTTGAGATGACGTCGCGCCCTGATTCTGTGCGAGAACACCTTGACTATGACGCTTTTATCGTTCCACCGGGCATCATAAACCTCACGCCTGCCGGGGACCGAGCGCAGAAGAGACATGCACAGCAAAGATTCCTTCGCCTCGGCGGGCGAACTGCGTTTGATGATAAGTTGAAAAGGGAATTCGGTCATTGGGTTTTCAGTCGCGTGCCGGCGGCTCAGCAAAACTCCTGATCTCTCAGCATCCAAGAACGGCGATGCCTAACTGGTCGGCAAGTTTCATTGTTTCTGGTTTGTCGATGATCATTGTCTTGCCGGCCTCCACGACCAGGCATCGGCCTCCATTGTCGGCCAGGCTGCGGATGGTCTCGGGTCCGACGCAGGGAACGTCAAACCGCATGTCCTGCCGCGGTTTGGAGGTCTTGATGAGCGTCCAGCCACCGGCGCGGCAGAGCGTGCCGGCCCGTTCGATCATGGCGGCCGTACCTTCAATCGCCTCGACGGCGATGACCTCCTTTTCCTTGACCGCAATCGCCTGCCCGATATCCAGCTCACCGAGCTTCTTGACGATTTCCCAGCCGAATTCGATATCCGCCTCGACGGATGGGCGCGGCCTTGTTTGCGTCATCAGGCCCGCCGTTGCCAGGTGCTCCGTACAATACATGGTCGAATTCTCCAAGATGATTCCCCCAGCGGCTAATTCATCGGCCACCGCATTGAGTAACGAGTCCGTCAGTTTGGTCCTGGTTCGCAGCCTCCAATAGTATATCCGGAACGCCCGCCAGTCGGGCAGGTACCGCACGATACGCCAGGGTGTATAAAGCCGCGGCTTGGGGACCCGGCCGACCATGATGGTGCGCGTCACGCCGTGCTTCCTGAGCTTTCTTATCCAGGCTCCCGGCCGGGCGAGCGCCACGCTGTAGAAGACGTCAACTTCGCCGGCCAGGCTCTTCTCGGCGGTTTCGGCCAGCCCCACGCAAACGACCTTCAATCCGGCCCGCCTGGCGCCGCCAGCCACCAGAAAGGGCAACCGGCCCTCTCCCGCGATCAGCCCAAGCACATCGCGTGATTTGTCTGGCGTATTCTTTGCCTCGTTCAAGAAAATGCCTCGTTCGAAGGTCGAAAGACCCGCGGGAAACATCTCTACACATCGTCGTCCCGCCCGTCCGGCTCTTTGGGGTCTGGTTCAGACGATGCGATGATCTCTTTTATTCGATTCTGAATCTCCCGAATGTTTTGCCGCATCTCGGGCAGGTACTGGATCATGCTATAGGCCCTTCGCCCCATGTTGGCGTCCACGGCCGGGGCGCCCAGGACGACCTTGTTGTCCGGGATGCTGTTGATCACGCCCGCCTGGGCGGCTATCGTGACATTGTTACCGATATTGATATGCCCGACAATGCCGACCTGCCCGCCGACGGTACAGTGGTGCCCGATGTTCGTCGAGCCGGCCACTCCAACCTGGGCCACGAGCAGGCAGTGGGGGCCGATCCGGGTGCCATGACCTATGGTCACCAGATCGCCCAATTTGCTGCCTTGCCCGATCACGGTATCACTCAGCGTGCCTCGCTCGATCCCGCAACAGGAGCCGATTTCGACGTCGTCCTCCAGGATGACAATGCCGGTCTGCGGGATCTTGTGATGTACGCCTTTATGGGTGGCGTAGCCGAAGCCGTCTTCGCCGATGGTTGAATTTGCATTGACGATTACGCGATTGCCTATCTTGGAGCCGTCATAGATGGTCACATTGGGATATATGATACAGTCGCTGCCGATCTGGACGTCTTGCCCGATAAACGCGCCGGGATAGATGATGCAGCCGTCCTTGATTTTCGCTCCGTCCGAGACGGTCACAAAATCATAGATATGGCAGTCTGCACCGATTTTCGCCGTGTCTGAAATCGAAGCCTTCGGGCTAATTCCCGTCTTCTTGTGCTTTCGATGGCCGTGCAGCAATACCATGATTTGCATGAAGGCATAGTAGGGGTCGTCCGCGACCAGCAGAGGAACGGCAGCGGCGGGCGTTTCCCTGCCCACTATGACCGCGCCGGCCTTGGTTGTTTTCAGTTGCTTTTCATATTTCTGGTTGGTCAGAAAGCTGATATCGCCCTCGCCCGCTCGTCCGAGCGTTGCGGCGGCCCGGATGATCACATTGGGGTCCCCGCAGACCTGCGCGCCAATGTACTCGGCCAACTCACCCAGAGTTCTTTCTTGCATACACATACCTCTGCAAAACGCCTTCCGCCTGCAACATCAGCCCGTCTCCGGAATTTCCGGCCTGCAGGTTGACCCGTCATTATAGCAAAACCGCAGGAGGGGTCAACTTTCTCATTGTTTCAGGCTACGGGCTCAGTGATGGGCACAGGGCCGACTCATGCTCCGTGTCGATTTTCCGGTTTTACCGGACGGACGCGACTGCAACTGCGCTGCGGATCACGCCGTCAGAGCAGCCAGTAGTTTTCGCTGCAACCTTGCCGAGGGTTTTCGGGCAAATGTCGAGCTGCTGCTCGAAAACACGGTCACCTCCGGGCCCACCGGCCTGTACACCGAGGGATTTGTTGGGCCGAAAACGGCCAACGTTCTGACCCCCATCGCCGCCGCAAGATGCGTGATTCCGCTGTCATTGCCGATAAATCCGTCCACACAGCTCAGCAGCGCCAGCACTTCCGCCAGAGACAAGCCCCTCAGACACTGCCCGACCCTGCTTATCCGGCTGCGGATCGCCGTATCGCCGAATCTGTCCGACTCGGCGGGCCCCAGCAGGAAGACAACTTCGACGCCCTCCGAGGCGAGTTCGGCGGCTATCGCCAGAAAGTTTGCAATGCACCAGCACTTCCTCGGTCCGCCGCTGCCTGGGTGAATGGCGACCGGTCTGCTGCCGGGCTGGACGCCTGCTTCGGTCAGGAGCCTCCTGCCAATCTCGACATCAGCCTGGGTTGCGCGGATGAAGCAACCGTCGGTCTGAACCGGCCGGGACGGTACAGACAGTCCGCTTTGGGTAACAAGCTGCCCGATATGAAAGTCGATGACGTGCTCATTGAAGTCTTTGGGCGGCTTCAAGGACAGCGTCAGGACCTCCGAACTGTGGCTGCAATTGGCTGTGAAGATCAGGTTTTGCTCGAAATTGCCGTCGGGCTCGCCCAGAAACGTTGCGATCCAGGCGTAGTCGGAGAAGGCCGTGATCAGCGGATCGGGGTCTCCAAGCTCGAACGCCTCGGGCCTGGCGAACAGCCGGTGCAAATCCATCGAATCGATGGACCGAACGCCGTCGATGCAGGACCTGCCCGGGAAGATGCCGAGGTACTCGGTGTGCCCCAGAAGGTCGATTCCGCCCAATCGCAGGGCGTCTTTCATAAATGCCGCCAACGGGAGCGTCAGGATACAATCCCCAATCGCCCCCGGCTGCATAATCAGTCCTCGCTGCATATTTCGCGCGGCCTCCGCACCTTTTTCTCGCAGCATGTCCAAAATATTCTCGTGTGCCTGCATGCCAGATAGCCAAAAGTTTCCATTCCTGTTTTATACTACTCTGAATCGGCCGCCCTGTCAATTCATTTGCCGGCGGGAATCTGCCCATCGTGACCCGCAGATCCAGCCATTGATCGCGACATGGCCTTTTTTTCGTTCAGCAACCGTTCAGTGAATGGTCTGGCCGCGTGTTCCTGTCTGGTCGGCCTGGGACTGGTCTGTTTCCGATATATGATCCTCAATCCCTATCTGCTCATTGATTTGGGCGATCATCTTTCTCGCATTGTCAGCCGTATTGGCGTCCTGAGTGTATCGCAGGCAGACGCGGAATTCTTCGCGGGCCTCTTTCAACTTGCCTTGTCGCCCGAAGATATTCCCCAGGCCAAAATGCACCAAGGCACTTTCCGGGTTCAGTCCCGAAGCCTTCCGCAGGTACTCGACGGCCGCATCAGGATCGCCGTCATGGTCGGCAAAGATCCCACGCCACAAATAAACATCCCAACCATCGGGTTCGAGCTGCAAGACGGACTCGAACACGTTACGAGCCTCGTCCCATTGCTCCGCTTTGCACAGCGATCGGATCAGAGCAAACTGGCCCCAGGCGAAACCTGGATGCAGTTTCACCGCAAGCCGGCGTTGCGCCAGCTCCCGCTCAGGGTCCTCTAACTGAGCGAGATGGTGAGCGATGGCCTGCACATCATCGAGAATGACGAATTCTTTGTGCGGTACGCCGAACCAGCGGTAAGTGGCATCTACCAGGAGTGCTCTGTCGTCCACGAACACGGCCACACAGTCGTGAGGGACCGCTTTGCCTCTGTAGTCCTTTTCCACGTGGACGTAAAATGCCTTCAGCTTGACAGCCCTGGCCAATGCGATGAATAGATTCGCATACTCGGTACAAATGAACGATGCGTCAGGGTCATTCCACGCGGTGAATACCTCTTTGGCGGTGCGATGCCCATGTCCGTCTCCGAATTCGATGCGGCGGGTCAGGCCCTCAAAGAGCGCCTTGGCTTTTTGCATATCGCCGTTGGCGCTTTCGGTTAACCGCTCGGCCCAGCGTTTCATCTCCGCGCTGCCGGCCAGGGGATCGACCACCATGCTCAGCTCATCCTCAGTGAGCCTTTCCCGCAGTGTCAACAACAGCGTCTGCTCGCTGTAAGCCTCCGGCATGGAAACCTCGATGAAGGTTGGCGTCAGTGTCGCCTTCAGTTGGCGGGATCTTTCCTCGAAGATGCTGATCAGTTTCGGATTTGCCCCCATTCTCTTGGCGTATGTCACGAATCGTTCGTGGTGCTCGACCGCCAGTGGCACTTCCCCTAATATCCCATAAGCCTGGCAAACCATCTGCTCTGCGTTCGCACCTTCGAGACCTCCGGGGTCAAGGCGTTCCGCTTCCTTGAGCTGCGCCATTGCTGCATCTCGGTCGCGCTTGTGGGCGTACATCAATCCCAGGCTCGCGTGGACCGTCGCATTTGTGGGATCGAGAACTCTGGCTTCGTTGAGAAAACTTATCGCCTCGTCCCATTTTTGTTGTGTTGAACAAAGCTCGCTAAGACGAATCAGCGATCTGCTGTCCTCGGGATCCAGGTTGTTAGCCTTGCGCAGCTCCTGTTCGGCCTCAGCCGGCTTTTTCAAAAAGAACGACAAGATTCCCAGGATCAGATGGGCATCTGTGCAATCAGGCTCCAGCTCCAAAGCGTGCCGAACGGCCTGCTCGGCCTCTGCGAAACTTCCCTGGCTGTAAAGTGTTGCAGCCAGGGCGACATGAGCTTTCGTGAACTGGGGATCGGCAGCCAGGGCTTTGCGCACGCTTTCTTCCTGCTCCCGGAACGGTTTGTCGTCGTCTTGCAGTGCCATGGCTCTGCTGTACGACTCCAGGGCGCCGGGTGAGGTCCTCCACTGCTGCGCCATCTTCTGCCGCTCACTTTCGGATGGCTTGATGCCCAATTCCCTGAGAATCTGCCCGGCCAGCTCGTCACGCAGCTCGAACCAGTCCGCCGACGAAACGATCAACTCGCCGGATGCCTTTCCGCTGGATACATTGAGGACGGACGCACGCACTTGCCATTGCTCGTTCTGCCTCTCGTAGCTGCCCCAGACGACGCGCTGAGCCTCAATGAGCTCGCCCATCTTGCGTGCCTGCGCGGCGTCGAGTGAGGTGCCTTTCTTCACGCCCAGTTCTCGGAAGGCGTAGTCCACTGCACCGGTGGGCAGCACTCTGATGGCTTTGCCTTCTCTGAGTTGCTGGGTGAGCAAACCCGGAACGGCGCAACCCCAGTGGCTCAACTCCGGATCGCCGGTCTTATCCGCGAACCACAAGACTGCCGCCGTCAGTCGTCCGGGCGGCGTGCTCTGCTGGGCCGTGCCTGTCACAGCCGCGGCAAGCACCAGGACCAGGGCCGAAACCCCTGACTGAATTACCCTGAATCTCGCCGGCATCTCTTCCCACCTTTACTGAACAGCGTCGTTTTGCAACGTCTATTTCTCCCCAGGCTCCGGCAGGTCCTCAATCCTGAGCCTGTTCACTTTGAATGGATTTGAACGATTTCAGTATGAATCCGCCCAACACAAGCACGACGCCCACCATGACGGTCAGCAGCAATCCCTTGTGCTTTTCCGTCCAGGCAACCGGTTTTTCCTCAGCCTGTTTGAATAGCGGATTGACGCTAATGCCCGCCAGTCTGGCTGTCCTGGCGCTGACCCGAAACGGATCGCCGAGCCTCTGCTTGAGGTCGTACCGCGGCGTGACGGCGGATTCCGAGCCGACATAAAGCAGGGGGGTGAGATTGTCCTTGCTCTCGAAGATTATCTCGTGTGCCATCATGTTCGCCGAGGCTGACTTTATCGAGATGGGTCTGTCATCGTAGTTCTTGATTTCTACTTTCAGATACCGGTGAACGCGCCTGCCCGAAGGGATACGCAAAACCAGTCTTTCATGCTTCTGCCCGTCCGTCGCGATGTATCTGTAAACTGCATCACTGGTTATCCTTTCCCAGCTTACTTCAACTTCTCTGAACCGTTGTCTGCCGTCTTCGCTATGGGTCCGGACCTTCCGCGCGGCGGCGTCTCTGCCGTCCACGGTGACGTACCGGTAAAAGAAGTCATCGGCGATATCGAGCTCGATTTCGGCTACAGGCAGCAATCGATAGGCCAGATCGTAAACATAGATGCTCGAACGGTTATCGTCATCTTCGCTATGCTCTGCCGGCACCATCTTCACCGGCTGGCGCTCCTCGCGGCTTTGCTCTATCCTGGATGCCTTTACGGCGCCAATCGCAGGACTGTTCTGCTCGGCCTCCATGGGCGAAACGGAGATCCGCAGATACCGGTAGTCATTGGCCGGCAAATCAACCTGCTCGAATCGCCTGTCATAGCTGACCGCAAAGACGTATGCCTTCTCGACAAGCGTAAAGAACTCGATATTGTCGTTGGATCCCTCGATCGTGACGGCCCGCCTGAAATTGTTTCCCCCCGTTATGATCTCAATGGAATTCTTGGTCGTCTTATCCCCAAAATCCAGCGTTACCATGGCGGCACGGTCCGCATTCGTCGAGCGGTTTATCACCGCCGGTTCGTACGTTTGCATCCGTGTGATATCCTTCGGTTCGGTCAGCACGTAAGGGATCTGTTCATCGTCCGTATTGATAAGTCGGATATCACCCAAATCGCGCCGTGCGACGCTGTAAACATCGGGCGTGAGTATCAACCTGCAGTATTCGTCGGCGCCTTCTTCAACAGTCACTTCAGCACGGTATTGCCACTGGGCCAAGTCCAATGCAAACGCGTGATTCACCATCCCGGCCAGCAGCATAAGGACGGCCCGGCCCCACGTTCCTGACATGCTCATCGTAAACCTCCCAATCACTCGGCTTCGTCTTTCTCGGACAACATCACATCGAAGAAACCCTTCTTCTTCAAGAACTGATACAGATAGGATACACTCACCAGCGTCAGCCCGGTCGCCAGAAATGCCGCAATCCGGTACACGTTTTTGACGGCACTCGTGTCCAATATGAAGACTTTGACCAGAAGTAAGGCAAACAGTCCTAATGAGATGAACCGCAATATTCTGTTCTTTCGCCAGAATCCCAGTGCCATCAGCGCTGCTCCGTAAACCGCCCACATCACGGAGATATACATGTGCGACAGGAACCTCCAATTACTGATCGCTTCGGCGAACCGGTTGCGGCAGTACCAGTAAAGGTATATCTCCTCGGTGAGTAACACCCACAGTACGACAATGCCGGCCAGGGCAAATGCCATGCCGAACGTTCGCGTGTAAATATCCTGCTCGCGCTCTCGGCCGAGCAGGCGCCCGGCCGCGAAAAGCCCGGCCACAAACACCAGGACGATCCCGAACTCTACATTCGCAAAGACCACAAAACTGCTGCCGTAAAACTCGTTAAACGCCACCATCGCAAAGATGGAGCCCACCCCGGCCATAATCATCGCCAGAACCCTGCACACGACCCCCTTCGGACATACCGGGCGAACGAGAAGAATCAGCGGGAACACCGTGAAAAGGATAACCGTCCCCTTGAGAAACAATCTGTTCCCGGTGGCGGTCTCGGCGATGTTGTAATCGCAATGCCCGTACCATTCCATTGTTGCCGCGGCCATCAGCAAAAGTGTCGTCGCGCCGTACAGGATTTCCACAATGACCCTGCGTTGGTCCTCGCGCAGTTCCAAAGTCCTTCTATATAGGATATGGCAGAGGAGCACCGCGCCCGCAACAAAACACCAGGTGCCAAAGGCCGGATTAAAGACGAGCGTAAATGCGCCGGTATGCATCGGCAGTTCGTGGAGCAACTGGCCAATGCTCGACAAAAGTGCGACGGCGCCTCCAGCCTGTGTCCAGATACTTCGATATCTCAGCCCGATGACCACCAACACGACCCCTTCGGCCGCCCAGGCGATTGCCACGGCATACATTTTCAGGTAAAGCGGCACAGCAATCGTCAGGAAGAAAAGCCCGATCACCAGCAGCGCCAGCCGAAGATTCAAGTCGTCCCTGCACCGCCTGGCGACCAGGGCCATCACGACCAAATGCGCGGTACACAAGCCGAGTGCGCAATAGGCAAGCTCTATGCGGTATTTCGCAAACAGAATGGTCCACAGGTAATAGAACACAATCGCCGCATTGGCCAGGACCAGACATACGTCCTCTTTCTGAGCTTTGACCTTTCTGATTAATTCGTGAAGCATGGGCAGGACCAGGTAGAGCCCGAAGAATATGCCGAGCCACGCCAGCGCGATGGGCATCTGTTCGGGCATCTCCTCTGCCGACCGCATCGCGGGCCGATAGAACTTCTCGAACCACCCGGTGTAGAGCAGAAATGTTCCAAGAAATGCAAGCCAATCCACCGCTCGCCATTTCCGGTAATAGGCACATAGCATCGCACCGGCGCCCAGCACGAGGACGTAGCTGAACAGGGGCGTGGGCAGGTTTTCGCCCGTCGAGACGAGCACCGGCGTCAGGTACCCGCCGAGCAAGGAAAGAATCGCTGCTACAATCTCGTTCAGGCTCACTGCGTAGAGCATCGCTGCGGCTGTAACACATAGGGCAAGGACAAAAGCCGGTGTTGGGCCGATCAGTCCATAGAGCCGATAAGCCGAGAAAACCGCTGCATACAGTATCGCGAAACCCAGCGCCGTCACCGCCCTGGCGATGGTCCCGTATCCGCGCCTGCGGGTTATCTCCCCGACCGCCAGCGCGACGAGGCCTGAGAACGCGGCGATAGCCACTCTGCCCGAAGGCCCTATCAAGTTGGTGTCATAGGCATACTTGAGAAAGAAACCCACCGCGAAGATCACCGTGATGATACCGGCAAAGAGGACCCACCGCGTACCAATTTGCTGTTCGAGCCCAATCCTTTCAGCTCCGGCGGCTTTCTTACGGCCTTGCTCCAAACGCTTGGCGGCTTCCTTCAAAAGCTCCTGTCGGGCCTTCTTGTCGTCTGCACCGTGGCTGGCAGCCACGACCTCCGCCGGCCGCTCCTGCTTTCCGCTCACCTCAACAGGCCGCTCCGGCAACGGGAGCGGCTTTGCCACTCCTTCCGGCACCGTCTTCGATACCATCGGAGGGCGCTTAGGATACGCCCGTTTCGTCTTGTTCAGTGCGATGATGCTGATGATCAACGCAGCCGGCCCGCAGAGAATGCAGGCCAGGGCCAGCAAGAATAAGAGAACAATAGGCCCTTCCATTTGCTCCGCTCCTTATGAATCTCGCCCTATTCACTTTTTTTGAGATTGACGGGTTACGATGAACGCTCCGGTTAGTCCTGGGGATAAATGATGATGCGGTCGTGGATGACGGTGACTAAATCGGGCTTGCCGTCGCCGGTGACGTCGGCAACCGTCAATTCCCGCGGCTCGGTGATCGCCTTGGACCGGCCTCGGCTTTCACGATAGCTTTTCTGCTCGAATATTTTGAACCGCATCGCCGGGATTGGCTTGACGTTGGCCTCGAGCGTGAGAATCTCAATGTTGTTTCGTGCGTGCTCGACCATAATTATGTCGGTCCGTCCGTCACTGTTGATATCGCCGGCGGCCAGGTTGCCGTACAGGCCGTCCTGGATCCTGGTTTCATAGTTGAACTGCTGTTCCATGTACGGCGCCGCGCGGTCGTCGGTCGGTGGGACCACCAGTGCAAACTTCTCGCCGTCGAACAGCAGCAGGCTGTCGGCCGGGCCGCCCGTGAGCGGGGCGAAGAGCATTTTCAGATGGGTCGCGCTGTTCCATTTGCCGACGTTCAACTCCCTTTCAAGCCGGTAGGTCTTGTCGCTGCCCGCTTTGAGTATCTGAAGCTGACCTTTTTGCCCGTCGAGCAGCAGAATCGCGGGGCTGTCCGCCCCGGCCCGGCCATCGATATGGAAGGCCGCGACGGCCGATATCTGGTTCTCCGTGCTCTTGGCGTTATACTGGTCGATCACGCTCCACGTCCGGCCCTCGGAAAAAACCAGGCTCCGCGCGAAGTTCTTCTGGGCGATTAGAAGCTCCTGCCCGGCTCTGCCGTCAACGTCGGCCAGAGCGACCGAACGCAGGCCGGCGTCCTTGATCAAACTGGCCTGCGCGTCCGGCGAGTCGATGACCTCAAACTTGTTCTTCTGCGTCTGGCGCACCAGGATGGGCGACTCGTAGCTGACGAATATCAAAACATCCAGCAAGCCGTCCTGGTCCACGTCGAGCACTTTCAGACCGTCCGGGTTCGCTTTGAGCTTTTCGAGCACAAGTAAGTCGCCTTCTGCCGAATCCGCCGGCTTTCGTGCCGCGGCCAGATTGTAGATTGCCTTGAGGGTTCGCACGTCCTTGTCATTTTTGGATATATAGATGCAATCGGCTGCGCCGTCCTGGTCGATGTCGGCCAGCTCCATGGCCACTGGCTCACCCGTCAAATCCACCGGTTGTGGGAACGACAGCCTGTCATTCTCAAATTTACTCAAGCCGATGATCTTTTCTTTGATGCTCAAAACCGCCAGCTCGGTCTTGCCGTCGTTGTCGATATCGAGGGCGGACAGGCTCGCAATATCGGCAAAGGCGGGAAATCTCACCGGCTCGGCCAAACCGAGGCCCGTGGTCTGTTTATAGAAGATCAGTTCGGCCGCGCCCGGATCGCTGATGGCGACATCGGCCAGGCCGTCACCGTCGAAATCGCCGGCGACCAAATCACGCTTCGCGCTCTCCTGCCCCGACGCCAGAGGATAGAACAGGATCGGCCAGTCGGCATCTGCGGGATCGCCTGCGGAAAGTTTGTAGCAGATGAGCCGTCCGCTCACGCTGTCAACCATGAGGATTTCGTCGCCGGCCTTTTCGTCGATGTTCTGGAGGATCAACGCAACCGGTCTTTCGATGAAGAATTGCCGTTGAGGGCCCAGGGCTCCGGTCTTGAGGCCAAAGCGCACGTGCAGCGGTTTCTCCACGTCGCTGGTCACTATGACAAGATCATTGATGGAATCCCCATTCAGGTCGCCAACGTCGATACCGAGAATCTGAGCCAAGGAGGGATACTTCACCGGCTCGGCCAAGGAACCGTCTTTCTTCTGCTCGACGATATAGACACCGTTCTGGCCCACCAACGCCAAGTCGTCGGCGCCGTCATTGCTCAGGTCCGCGCAGAGCAGCCCATTGGGACTTGTCAGACCGTCATCAATTGCGATCTTCTCTCTGGGGCGCCAAGTCAGTGTCTTTGGCTGGCCGTCTTTGACCTGGCCGCCCCGTTGGAGTATGACGTACAACCCCCGGGGCTCACCGTAAAAGGCCAGGTCCACAAGTCCGTCCGAGTTCAAATCGCCGCAGACCAGGTTGTACAATTTCTGCGAGACCGGGATGCTCTGCGAGGCAAAGCGGGTAGCCGGGACGATGGCATTGGCGTCGATGTCGTTGGGATCGACGGCGATTTCCGTTTCGCCCGGCCCGAGGGCTTCTTTTTGAATCAGCAGCTCGATCCTGGCCTTGCGGTCGTTGACGATTGCCATGTCCTTGCGGCCGTCCCCGTTGAAGTCCGCAACCCTCAAGCTGCCGACCCCCCAGTCGAGCTTGACGATCTCCATCTCTTTGAAGCCGTAATATTCAGAGATGTCGTCAGGGTCGGTCTGCTGGCCATGGACGCCCATCGCGATAATGCCTGCAAGAACGACCGGAAATAATGCTTTATATCGCCGCACGATGAAAACCTCCAATGTTCGTGATCTTCGCTTCCTTATAATCCTTCTCTATAGAAACAAGAATCTGCTTCACGCCGTTTCTCGCGCACGAGGCTGTGCCAGTTTGCGTACACAAGGAAGAATATACATCGCAGGGTCGGCAACATCAACGATTTTGTGGCTTGGGTCCCTGTGTCTGAACACCAGGGCTTTTCATGACAGGGAACGCATGCCTCCTGGTTCTCTGGCCGGACGCTGCAACGGGAAGGCAAGGCGAGGTATTCTCAGTCCGCGCGGAGCACCCGAAGGGCGATATCCTCTTCGTACGTGGGCGATTGGAGCATCTGGAGGTACTTTTCGTAATCGAACTGGCGGTTGAGGACCGCCCCATAGTGTTCGCCCGATGTAATCAGAATCGTCGGCCTGTTGCGCCACAGGAAGTAGTGGGGATTGTCTGGATGGAGCCGTATCGGCGTGACGAGCCGCTCGGATGCGGGCGCATGCACGGCGGCGCCCGCCAACAATAACAACGAGGCGCACAAAAACACTCTCACAGTCCTGTCTGCCTGTTGAGCCAGACCCATTTTCCCTGTTAAATCGGCTTCTTGCGGTTTTTCGGACCGCTCCTCGCCGGATTGGAGGAGTCGAGATCTACTTCAGCCCATAGATCGGTTTAAGCTGCTCTTCCGTGGGCAGCTCCTCGTACCGTTCGCCCTTGGGACCGATGTAGGCGCAGTCTTTTCTCTTGAGCCTTACCGGCGTGATCGATCCGTTGTCGTTGTGGATTTCGACGACGACATCCTTTGCACATTCATCCTTATGTTCTCTGTCTTTGTGTGCATGGTCCATCTCGCTGAGCAGCGCCCCCACGCCGAAGATAGCAGCCCCTACGGCGGCGCCCTCGCCCGGCTCCTCGGACTGATAGCCTACGATACCGCCAATAAGAGCGCCCGTCAACGCACTGCTGTAAATCGGACTGAGCTTCATGTTGCTGTTGCCCTCATTGCAGCCGCCGCACAGGCCCAGTACCAATGAAAGAACCAGAAGGACCGCCACCGACTTGCGTTGTGTTGTTGTTTTCATTCTGTGCTCCCGAATTAGATTCTCCTTGCCTGTTTGCACGTTGAACGATTCTATTACGCCACTTTTTTCCGGCCCCGCGAAGAATACACGCACTCGCAGTGAAAGCCAGGATAATTATACGGTCTTGCACGGAGCAATCAAGCTCATAGAAATAGACGCCGAAAGCGACAATTCGTTACAGGAGTTTTTGAAAAAAATGTCCGCGGCAAGTTCGGCGCTGCATGTTCGAGACGACGCTTGAGTCCGGGGGGGGCTACCGCAATTTGCTTTCGATGGCCTTGAGCTGATCGTCTGTGACTTCCGCCCCCAGTTTCTGGGCGATTTTGATGTGTTTCCAGGCCAGTTTGTATTGCTGGAGTTGGTAATATCCGAAAGCAAGCCCATAATGGGCGTCGCCGATTTCGGGGTCGATCTGCACCGCCTCGCGATAGGCGGCTACCGCCTGTTCATGGTTCTTCATCTTGGAATACGCCGCCCCGAGGTTGTAATGAACCATGGCTTCCTCGGGCTGTACGCGGGCGGCTTTCTTATACTGCTCAATCGCAGCGTCGTAGTTTTCCTTTCCGAAATACGCATTGCCGAGATTCACCAGCGCAGCGACCATATCCGGTTTGGCGGCCAGGACCTTCTTGTACTCAAAAATCTCATCTTCGACCAGCCCCAGCTTGTTGTAGCAGGTGGCCAGGCCGTAATGGGCCTCGATCATGTCCAGGTTGATCTTCAAAGCGTTCTTGTATTGAGCAATCGCCTGCTCATAGTCGCTCATCTGGCTATAAACGTCGCCCAATTGGCTGTGGGAGCCGGCGTCTTCCGGCGCCAGGTCCAGGGCCCTGTTCAACTGCTGTATGGCCGAGCCATAGCGCTTCTGCTTGGAATAGACGATGGCCAGGTTCTTGTAGGCGTCCACGAAGTTCGGATCCAGCTCGATCGATCGCAAATACTCGGCCACGGCGTAGCCCAGCGAGCCCCGCTGGTTGTACGCGTTCCCAAGATTGTTATGGGTCTTGGCATCGTTTGGATTGATATCGAGGGCGGCGTGGTACTCGTTAATCGCTTTGGCGACCTGGTCTTTTTTCAGATAGATGTTGCCCAGGTTCGCGCGGGATTCGGACAGCGTGGGGTTGATGGCCACCGCCCGCTCGAAGGCCAGAAGGGCCGAGTCCGCATCCCCGACGTCGCTGTAGCTGTTGCCGAGATTGTTGAAGAAGCAGCCCAGCGTCTGAATCTTGTTCAGGTTCTTCATGTAGATATGGTTGTTGCCGCCCTGGGGGACCTTGAACTTGGCGATGTAGTGTTCGTCGGGCGCGGTGCCGCCTTTGCTGGTGGTTTCAATGTTGAATCGGGCGCGTCCGTCGTCATACCGGACAAAGAAATGTCCGGGCACGACTACGCCGTACAAAGGCAGGCCGAGCCGTTCTCCGACGGACAGGTACAGCATCGACAGGCTCAGGCAGTATCCGCGTTTCTTGTCCATGACGGTGTGCAGAAACAGACTGCCCGGGTCGGTGGTTTCCGAAATGGATTTGAATCCGAGCTCGTCGAACAAGTACTCGTTGATCACGGGAATGGCGCGGAAGTTCGCCTCGATTTTCCGACGTTCGAGCCGGTTGCGAATCTCCAGGGCCATCTCGTCCAGCCGGGCAATGTATCTTCGCCCGTTCACCATGTCGCTCCAGTACTCTGAAACAATCAGGGCGGCGGTTGCCAGATCGACCTCGTCTTCGTTGAGCCGCAGGACCTGCTCGATGGACCGCGCGTACAGACCTGTCTTGTGTTCGTTTGCCAACGGCGCCTGCCGCCCGGCCACCAGGGCCGGCGAGAGAGCCAGGACGCAAATTATTGCCGGAAAAATCTTTTTCATCGGTTACACCTGATATATACTCTATGGTTCGAGACCGTTTTTTGCAACGTTATTCTTGAACGACGGGAGAAACATCATGCGTACCGAATGCACAACGTTCTTTCCAGTGCCTCGTTTGCTTATCCGCGCGTTGTGCGCAACGCTGCTGCTCAGTGCTATCATCGTTGGAGCCTGTCGTGACACCAGCGCGCCCGGCGAGCCGAATGAGCCCAATGAGCGGGCCGCCGCGCCGGCCGAGGTCCCCGCCGAAATGAGTCTTTTCGACGGCAAGACGCTGGGAGACTGGGAGATCACCGACTTCGGCGGGCAGGGGAAGGTCTATGTCAAGGACGGCGCTATTTACCTCGAACAGGGCAACGACATGACCGGCATCACTTGGGCGGGCCCGCTGGTCCGTATGAACTACGAAATCACGCTGGAGGCGATGCGGGTCTCCGGCAGCGATTTCTTCTGCGGGCTGACGTTTCCCGTCAACGAGAGCCACTGCTCGCTGATCCTGGGCGGCTGGGGCGGCACGGTCTGCGGGCTCTCCAACATCGACTACTACGACGCGGCCGACAACGAGACCACCCGGATCGTCTCGTTCGAGAACGGCAAATGGTACCACGTTCGGCTGCGCGTCACGCCCAACCGGATCGAGGCATGGGTTGAAGAAGAAGAGGACCAGCTCGTGGACATGGACATCACGGGCCGGAAGGTTGACACGCGAATTGAAGTGGACCTTTCCCAGCCGCTGGGCGTCGCCACGTGGCAGACCGCCGGAGCCGTCCGGAACGTCAAGCTGCGAAAGCTCGAAGGCTGAGCCCCGGGACGACTACTCAACGGGCGCTCCGTCGCGAATCGGCAGGGCGACCGGACGGTGCTTGAATAAATCGATGTCCATCCACCGCCTGCTCTTGAATCTCCAGCGGTTCGCCAGACCCACCGCAATAATACTCAGTGTGGCGGCAAGCCAGGGCCCCAGCGCCCCGAGCGAGGGCCACAGCCTGGCGATGATCGCGCCGCCCAGCCACAAGATGACCGCGGCTCCAATCGCCGAGATGACGGCCAGCCAGAGCGTATCCCCGGCCCCGCGCAAAGACCCGCTGTAGATGGTCCGTGCCGCGTGAAAAGCCTGGTAGATCGCGGCACAAATCAGAATATGAGACCCGATCTCGATGACCTTGGGATCCGACGACCAGAATCGCATCAGAGCGTTCCTGAACAAGAAGAAACAAATCCCCACCAGGCCCATATAGACCAGGGCGACTCTCAAACAAACGCTGGTCTGCTTGAGGGCCAGGTCTTTCCTGCCCTGGCCGATGGTCTTGCCTACCGCCGCGGTCAGCGCCGTTCCGATGCCCACAACCGGCATCACCGAAAGGCTCGTGAACGCCAGAGCGGCGCTGGTCGCGGCCAGGGCTTCGGTGCCGAACCGGCCGACCAAGCCAACCAGTATGATGCCCCAGAGCGCCACGTTCACCATCAATCCGAATCCGGCCGGCAGCCCCACCTTCAGCAAGTCGTACATCTTCCCAAAATCCACACCCATGGTATGCCGGGTGTGGAAGGTTGCGTTCATGCGGCTGCTCAGAACAGCGGCCAGATTGATGCCCGCCCCGACGGCGATCCCGATGAACGTCCCCCAGCCTGCGCCGGCGATCCCCATCGCCGGCAGACCGAATTTGCCGAAAATCAGAACGTAGTTGGCCGCCACGTTGACCACCTGCCCGGCCAGAGAGGCGCACATCGTGATAATCGGCCGATGGATGCCCATGAAGAACTGGCCGCTCGACCAGTTAATCACAGCCAGAATGTGGGCGTAGAGGATGATGCGTAGATAGATGACCTCCATCTCGATGACGACCGGCGGCTGGCCCATCAGCTTGAATATCCAGGACGCTGTCGGCCACATTACGACCACCACCACCGCAAAATAGGCCAGGCCCATGTACACCGCCTGCCAGTAGTAGTTCGAGCAGCTCCTCCTGTCGCCCCGGCCGAGTTTCTGACTGACAAACGTGCTGATGCTCGCAAACGCGCCGATGGCCAGACCGCTGGGCAGGAAGCTGACGTATCCGGCCGGAAGAATCGCCGCCAGCGCATCGGTGCCCAAGCGAGAGACCATGAACCGGTCCACGAACTGCATGATGGTAAACGAGACCGTCGTGACGACCATCGGCGCCGCTAACTTCAGCATGTATTCCAGTGAGGTCTCATCCACCTGGTCTCGAAGCTCGATTGTAGATTCGTCAGTCATTCACCAGGGTCCGGTTCAGCCAGATTCAGCTTCTTGAGCAGTGTCTCAGCGCAGAGGCCCAAAACCTGCACGTGCTTGATGGGGCTGGTTCGCCCAGACACGATGCCGAGGGCGTTTTTCTTTACGCCGAGCAGCCCGGCCAGGAACTTCAGCAGGCATTCGTTGGCCTTTCCCTTCTCCGGTGCCGCCGAGACTTTGACTTTCAGCATCCCGTCCAGCAGCCCGCAGATCCGCGTCGGGCCGCTGCTGCCCGGAACGACTTTCGCCACAAAAACGACACCCTCATTGCATTCTTGAACGGTCAGGTTCGCCATATCAATGATTAACCCCCAGGCCGGTCCCGGGGGGCTCGCTGCAAAATACAAACAAGAGTCTTGCAGAAATCTCCTGCGCCGACCGCTAAACCTTTTCGCGCAGATTCGCCCCAATCGCCAGTTGCACGTATTTTTCAATCTGCTCGGCAAGCTCGCCCAACGAGGCAAGCTGGAAATCTTCATAATGCCCAGGGATCGGCTCACCTTCCAGCGTCCGCTTGAAGATTCGCACCCGGATAATCGACGGCGGGCCGGGCGATTTTGTATAATCGGTGTCCTTATGCTCGGTCAGCTCGACGCGCCAGTCCTCGCTGATGAACACCAGGCACTTGCCGGTATAAACCGCCATCGGGAAATAATCACGCAATAACTTGAGAGTTTCCATGAATCCCCTGTTCAGTCCATTTCTATCGATCAGGAAAATCCCGGCCATTGGCCTTCAGACCATCCTATATTACCAAAGACATGACGAAATGCACGTTTTTTGTTTGTTCGCCGAAGATTCAAGAATCGCGATTCTGCGCCGGGCACGGGCGCCGCGTTCGCAATAAACGACGATGTCCTTGCGGGGTTTCAGCTTGTCCGGACGTCTATCTTCTCAAATCGTTCAGTTCACCCCATGCGTTCATTGTGCGATTGAGGTTTTCGTGAGCATCGCCGCCGATGGCGTAGCCCTGGAAGCCTATCGGGCCGTTGTAGCCGCAATCCGTCAGCGTTTTCAGAAAACGCCGCATATCGAATGAGCCGCGGTCCAGCGTTTGAATCAACTGTTTCCAGTCCTTGCCGCCGCTGTCGGCGCCGTTGATGGTCACGACGAACAGGTGAGGCATGGCCGACTCAAGCAGGGATTTCAAATTCTTCTCGTCATCGACCCTGAGCCAGTGGCACAGATTGAACGTCACGCCGACGTTCTTGCGATTCACTTGTTTGACGACGCGCACGGCATCTTCCGTTCGTTCGCACCAGAACCCATAGTGGGGGTACAGCGCCACGCGCAGGTCGGCTTCGGCCGCCATGTCGGCGACCTCTTGCAGGATTTCCACCGCCCGCTCGTCGCCGGCCAGCGAGGACGGCTTGTGCGTCTTGCTCCTGACGAACAGCCACAGGATTGCATTGCGACCCTTGAGCACCTCGATGGCCTCTTTCAATTCAGGGCCGTATTGGGGCTGGTCGGGGTCGATGTTAACGCCGAGATAGACGGTAAAGAGTCGCAGGCCGTTCTTGTCCAACTCCTGCTGCATCTCGGCCAAGCCTTTGCCCGCCGTGCAGCCGATTCCGGCGTAGCCCAGTTCCTTGACCATAGCGACTTGTTCTTTCGCCGTTTGATGTGTGGCGTCTTTCGTCGCTGTATCCATCGCAAAGAACGGATTCGGTCCCGCAGGTTCGATACGGATATTGCGATATGCAACAGGCCCGTGATCGCCCTGGAGCATGAGCGGCCCGGTTGGCTTCTCATCGTTGTAGGCGCTCGCGCGGGTTGGCCCGGTCAGCTCGATGTCTTCGTGGATGACGACGCCGTTGTGGACGACCTTCTCAAACCGCGCGTTGGCGACCTTCCGCCCGGCGTTGTCGAATCGCGGTGCGCGAAAGACAACGTCGAAGCTCTGCCATTGTCCCGGCAGGCGCGAAGCGTTGACGCGAGGTGAGTGACCTTCGTAGCCCTTTTCTCGCTCTCGATTGTTGTCCCACCGCTGGTAGATGCCGCCGCACTCGATGCCGGGATACTCGCTTTTTTCCACGCCGTAGCTGTCATAGACCTGAATCTCGTACCGGCCCATGAAATAGACGCCCGAGTTGGAGCCTTTGGGAACCATGAACTCGATATGCACCGCAACGTCGCCGAACTGCTCCTTGCTGAGAAGGTGCGTCGTCCTGCCGGTCGGTCCGTTCAGGATCACTCCCGTCCCCGGCTTGCTGCTCAGCACCTTGTCGTTCTCAGGATTTGCGAACGTATCGCCCACAATCTGCCACTGCCCCGCGTCGCCACGCCACGCCGAAAAATGGCCGCCCGTCAAATCCACCGTCTCCGCACTCGCTGCCGCCAAACAGAGAATTCCAACAACTGCCGAGATTGCGCGACATATTTGACTCCGGCTCTTCATGGTCCGCTCCTTTTCCAATAGTCAATAATCAATCGTCAATAGCCATTTCACAAGTGCCATGGGCTTCGCATCGAGCGCGACAGCATCCGGTTGGCCTGCTCGTCGTCGATGAACCGCTCGTTGTCAGGATCCCACCTGAGCTTTCGCCCCAGCAGCATGGAGATATTGCCGATGTGGGCGATGGTAAAGCAGCGCTGGCCGATCTCAGGCGGGAAATAGCACTCCTTTCGCGACTTGACGCAATCGAGGAAATTCCGCTGCTCGCCGGCCCGGCACGTATAAAGATGAATCTCATTCGGGCCAATGACCGAATCCAGAATAGATTTGGGCTCGGCCTGCAGCGGCGCGCGCCAGCCGCGGTTGCCGATCCATCCTTCGGTACCCTCGAATCGCAGGCTGGGCGTGCCCGATGTCACGATGAGTTTCACGCCGTCGGCGTACTTATACTCGATTCGATATTCCTTGGCCGTGTTGTAGAGCCCGTCGGGCCAGAACTCGCCCTTGCCCTCGACCTCCACCGGCCCGGTATGTTCGGTGTCGTTGCCCCATTGCGCCCCGTCGAGCAGGTGCGCGCCCCAGTCGGTCAATTGTCCGCCGGAGTAATCCTGAATCCATCGGAAGTTCCAGTGGCAGCGGTCTTTCGTGTAAGGCGTCCACGGCGCCGGGCCCAGCCATAGGTCATAATCGAAACCTTCAGGCACCCGCATCGGCTTTGGGTTGCCGGGCGTGTTGGGGCCGCTGGGCAGCTCGACGCGAATCGTATGGACTTTTCCGATGCGCCCGTTGCGAACCAGCTCGCACATTCGGTGATACACATCGACCGAGCGGTCCTCGGTGGACCATTGAAAAACCCGGCCATAGCGCTTCATCGTC
>DATKWR010000054.1:0-2511 GCA_035529475.1 Sedimentisphaerales bacterium
GGCACTAGCAGCCTCCCCAGCCTCGTCAGGATTTTACGTTGCTGATCAGTGCAGACCACCCCAGGCAGCAGGAATTATAGCATGAGCGTGATGAAAACGCTAATCACAAGAGCCGCCCCGACTTGCCGGCTGTGGGTGCAGGATTGGACCGCTGACGTTTTGCGGTTTCGGTTGTGGCCGAAATGGTATATCACCCATCAAGAGCTGATCGAGGGGCGATAATGGCTGACGCAGCGTCCAAGACCGAAGACACCCTTGCCGAGGCAATCGCAGATAAGGACTCAAAGCCCTGGCTCGACTCGATAGCCGAGGCCGAACGGACGTTCGAGAGCTATCAGACCCGCTGCGATAGAGTGGAGAAGCTCTACGGCAACCTGGCAAACCTGGCCGAGGACTCGACCGAGCGCGAGTTGCAGATATTCTGGGCAAACCTGGAGGTCTTGAAGCCAAGCCTCTACGCCAGACCTCCCGTCCCTGTCGTCATGCCCCGCTTCAAGGACTACAAGCCTCTCCCACGCAAAGCCGCCGAACTCGTCGAGCGCAGCCTGACCGTATCGTTCGAGCTGGAAGACATCGACTCGACGATGAAGATGGTCCGTGACGATCTGGCAATGGCCGCCCGCGGTGTGCCGTGGGTCAGATACGAGAAGAAGAAGGGCAAGCCTGAGAAGATTTGCTACGAGCATGTCGATCGCCGAGATTTCCTGCACGAGCCTGCCCGCAAGTGGCCGGAGGTTGGTTGGGTCGCCAGGCGGTCGTGGTTGGACAAGCAGGAGTTCAAGGCCCGGTTCCCGGATGTCTCGCTCCTTGGCGTCCAATTCTCCGACCGGGGAACCGTCGAGAACAACGCTCAGAGCGAGGACGACTACACGGTAAAGAAGGCCGGCGTCTGGGAAATCTGGAGCAAGACGAAAAACATCGTCGTGTGGGTCGTCACGGGCGTTGAGGATACGCTCGACCAGAAACCCCCGTTCCTGACGCTGGAGGGCTTTTTCCCGTGTCCGCGCCCCGCTTATGGAACGTTGCAGCCGCGCTCGTTGATCCCGATCCCGGATTTCCTCTATTACCGCGACCAGATCGAGGAAATCAACGAACTGACGGCGCGCATATCGGCCCTGTCGGAATCCTTGAGACTGAAGGGGTTCTATGGCGGTGGGGCCGAGGACGTTGTCTCTGCTGTCGAAGCTGCGATCAGATCCAACGACAACAATGCAATCCTCATCCCGGTGAGCAACTTTGCGGAGATGGGCGGCGCGTCCCTGAAGGACAGCATCGTCTGGTTGCCGGTCGCCGAGGTTGCGAGCGTCATCAAGCAACTGATCGAGCTTCGTCGCCAGCTCATCGAGGACATTTACCAGATCACCGGCCTCTCCGACATCATGCGGGGAGACACCAACCCGAACGAGACACTCGGCGCGCAGGAACTCAAGAGCCAATATGGTTCGGTCAGGATCAGGGACCGGCAAAGCGAGCTGGTCAGGATCGCCCGTGATTTGACCCGCATCGGTGCGGAAATCATGGCGGAGAACTTCGATCCCAAGACGCTCCTGAGCATGAGCCAGATTGACGACCTCCCTGCTCAAGCCGAGATCGACGGGCAGATACAGCAGATTGTCGATCAGGCCAAACAGATCGCCTCTGACCCGCAAGCCCAGCAAATGGCGCAACAAAACCCCGACCAAGCCAAACAGATGATCCAGCAGGTCCAGGGGCAGATCAAGGAGCTTCAGGAAACCGTCACCATCGAGAAGGTGATGGACATGCTGCGCTCCCAGCAGGCCAGGCCCTTTATCCTGGACATCGAAACCGACTCCACGATCCAGCCCGACGAGAATGCTGATAAGCAGCGCACGACCGAATACGTCACGGCGGTCGGGACGTTCATTGCCAATGCGGGGCCAATGGTTCAGCAGGAACCAGCATCAGCTCCGTTCGTGGCCGAGGTGCTGAAGTTCATCGCCGCGAAGTTCCGTGCAGGTCGTGAATTGGAAGGCACCATCGAGGAGTTTGCCGACACCATCAAGCAGAAGGCCGCCCAGCCTCAACAGCAAGGCCCGTCAGAGGCCGACATCGCGATGAAGGAGTCGCAAGCCACCTTCATGATGAAGAAGCAGGAGATGGACGGCAAGGCGAAGATGGACGAGATGAAAACCCAGGTCGAGATGGGCCGGGTCGCTCTTGAGAAGATGAAGGTCGAGGCCGAACTGGCTGGTAATGATGCCGATCGGAAGCTGAAAGAGCAGGAATCGGTCAACAAGACGGTTCTGGAACAGGCGCAGCTTGAGATCGAAAAAGAACGGCTTGAGATCGAGAAGGAACGGTTGCGGCTTGAGACGGCGAAGGTCGAGCTTGAGATGGAGAAGTTCGGCTCGGAGAGCAGTTTCAAGGCCAAGGACTTCGACCTCCGGATGGCATCAACAGATAATGTCATGAACGGCGAGAGCGGGCCTGAGAACGTCAATGGCTCATTGGCTTCATTGCTAGCTCAAGTTTCACAGCAATTGGCGGAAA
>DATKWR010000055.1:0-13784 GCA_035529475.1 Sedimentisphaerales bacterium
GGGCCGCTTCGCTGCCGCCTTTCAATAGGACGGCGTTGCCGCTCTTGAGGCACAGCGTCGAGATTTGTACGAGGGCATCGGGGCGCGATTCGAATACAACGCCGATCGCGCCGATGGGGCAACTGACCTTGTACAACTCAAGGCCGGCGTCAAGCTCGGTCGCGGCCAGGGTCCTGCCCACGGGGTCCTCGAGCGCGATCAGGCTCTCGATACCGGCGACGACCTGGCCGATTTTCGCTTTGTCGAACTTCAGCCGCTTCAATAAAGGGGCCGCCAGATGGCTCTCTTGCGCAGCAGCCAGATCTTCCGTGTTGGCCGCGACAATCTTCGCGCTATCCTCGCTCAGCGCCCTGGCGATCTGCGCCAACGCACAGTCTTTCGCCTCCGTTTTGGCCGCCGCCAAGAGAATCGAAGCCGACTTGGCAGCCGCAGCTATTTCGGTTATTTTCATTTTGCTTGACCTGCCATTGTTGACAATTTATAATGCAATAGTAATTGGTAAATAGAAAATAGTCAATTGTCGCGCGGGTGTAGCTTAGGGGTAAAGCTCCAGCCTTCCAAGCTGGCTACGTGGGTTCGATTCCCATCACCCGCTTTTCCTGCGAATCGGCTTGTCCCCGCTGCTTGTGTTGTTATGATTCCGGCTGCTTTCGCAGAGTCCGCCCAAACGCTGCTAATCTCCGGTCTCGTTCGCACCGCAAAAAAAATAAAGCCATCAATGCAAGAGCACGGATGGCTTTACCACGATTTGAAATTACAAATCGCTCATTTTTTCTTCTTAGCTTTTTTCTTCGTAGCTTTCTTCTTTGCTGCTTTCTTCTTTGCCATTTTTACACCTCCGTGTAATAGAAGAAGTAAGTGTTTCCAGGCGGACTCAACTTTAACACATCCGCCTGTACCAAGCTCCGTCTTTCGTACACTTGCGACATTTCATCATGTTGAATACAGAGTATAATGAACTTATTCAAGAATCAGCAATTATTTTTTTTATTTTTTTTCAGTTCGGCCATCAAGAACTCCGCGAGCAGCAGCGCGCTGCAGGAGGCTGAGTCGCTGTGCGGCGCGCACGGATTTTTCCAAAACCGCGCCAAGCTCGCACACAATGTTGGTGGATTGAGGGACGCGCCTGACGATCATCGGCCCCAGTGACGAACTCTTGATCGAGAGCGATGTCCCGCTTTGCGTGATGTCCCCGATCTCTTATGTATCGTCCGTTGGTTCGTCGGGGTATGACATATCGAGGCCGTTATCCTCTCTTTTTGCGAGGATGCCTTTTTCCAGAAGTGTGGCACAGGGAACGCAATAGCGGGCCCAGGGGATTGCATTGAGTCGCAGCTTCGGGATTGGCTCGCCGTTGCCTTCGCAGATTCCATACGTCCCCTCTGCGATACGGCCGAGGGCCTCATCGATTTCCGAAAGCATCTTTCTTTCGCTGCTCATCAGGCCGATGATGTTCTCGATTTCATAGTTATCCGTTCCGAGGTCGGCCATGTGAATCGGCAAATTGGACAGATCGCTTCTTTCCCTTCGCAGGGCCTCCGATTCCATACTGGTCACATTGCCGAGTATTTCGTTGCGCTTCGCCAACAGCATCTCTTGGAATTTCCGGATATCCGCCGCCGACAACTTGCTCTTTTTTGGCTCTCTTTTTCCCATACGAATCCCAATCATCCAGAATTTCGCCGCCCTTGTTGTCAAAATGCTGCTACAGGCTGCTTTTGGCGAGGATGGTCTTGTCCCTGATTTCCTCAAGCGTTACGGCATCAGCACTCTCTTGGCTGAAGACGTCCGGGGCGACTTCTTTGAGCCTTGTGCGGGTCGCCGGCGCTCGTTCCCGACACCTGTTTTTCCCAGACTTCTCGATTTTCGTTTTCATAGGGCTGACTATTTAGTCAAAACTGACCAAATGGTCAATAAAAAATTTGACTTCTGCAAGGAAATTACTATCTTATTCGACTCAGTAGAGAACAGGATAGAATGAAATGACCGGCTTAATCGTTCGGGGCAGAACATCGGCTTTCCAAATGTCAGGGTTGCCGGGCGGCGTCGTTTGAAGCAAGCCGGTTCGTCAATTCCAGTTTCCGGAACGGACGAATCGGACGCCAGCGGGGCGCAATGCCTTGACAGCAGGTGGTCGGGTTGATAAGGGGAATAGGATGAAGGCACAGGGACACCCAATGAACAACTTCGTTCCCACCAAAGTGTTTTTGACCAAAGGAGTCGGGTACCATAAGTACCAGCTCAAATCGTTCGAGGAGGCATTGCGGAAGGCCGGCGTGGCCCAGCAGAATCTGGTGCAGGTCTCTTCGATTCTGCCGCCGCGATGCCGAATTATCAGCCGGGAAAATGGGTTGAAACAGTTGGTCTCGGGCCAGATAAGCTACTGTGTCATGGCCCGGACCGACACGAACGAGCACGGAAGACTGGTCGCTTCCTCAGTCGGCGTGGCCGTTCCCAAGGACGGCACTCAATGGGGATATCTGAGCGAGGTTCACGGTCACGGCATGAACAGCCAACAGGCCGGAGACATGGCTGAAGACCTGGCTGCCGGCATGTTGGGAACGACGCTGGGAATGGAGATCGACCCGGATAAAGCCTGGTCGGAGAAAGAGCAGGCGTATAAGTCAAGCGGGCTGTTTATCAGAACGACCAATATCACTCAGACCGCCAAGGGCCAGGAGGGCCTCTGGACGACAACCGTGGCGATTGCCATGTTCCTGTTTGACTGAGTCCGCTGATAGGGGTGCATTGGCCATGAAGGAAACGATCAATTTCGCGTACTTGCCTGAGGAGTATTCCAGTTCGGAAAATGCCGGGATTGTAATCATTCCGGTTGCCTACGATGGAACGAGCACGTGGATGAAAGGTGCCGACGAAGGTCCCGCGGCTATATGTGAAGCCTCCGCCAATATGGAATTATACGATATCGAGACCGACTCGGAAGTCTATAAGAAAGGCATATTCACGGAAAGCACGATCGGCGGGGAAATCTCCACGAGGGAAATGATCCAAGCGGTCCACGAGGCGGTACGGTACTACATCGAGAAGGACAAATTTACCGTTGTGATAGGCGGGGAGCACACGGTCAGCATTGGTTCGATCAAGGCCCATGCGGAGCGTTATCCGGACCTTACGGTCTTACAGTTGGATGCCCACGCGGATCTGAGAGACGAATACAACGGCTCGAAATACAATCATGCCTGTGTGATGGCCCGAGCCAAAGAGTTTTGCCCGATCGTCCAGGTCGGCATAAGGAGTATGGATTCATCCGAAAAAGAGCGGATGGATGAGTCTGGCGTGTTTTTTGCCGAGAAGATACACACTCACACGGACTGGATCGACAAGGCCGTCTCCAGACTTTCAAGGAACGTGTACGTTACCATGGACCTGGATGTTCTCGATCCGTCCATAATGCCCTCTACCGGAACGCCCGAGCCCGGCGGCCTGTTGTGGTATGATGTTTTGGAGCTGCTCAAGGCCGTCAATGAAAAGAAGAACGTTGTGGGTTTTGACGTAGTCGAGCTGTGTCCCGACGGCAGGAACAAGGCACCGGATTTTCTCGCTGCCAAGCTCATCTACAAATCGCTCAGCTACAAGTTCAGAGGATGAAGAATGCGGTTTTTCGACTGAGTATTGTCCACAAAAGGCAATGGAGCGCGGAAATGGCGAGAAGGACGCGAATGCTTGGACTCCTGGCCGCGGTGGTTTGTACGCTGGCCCCCGGGGGCTGTAAAGACAGGGAGAAAGAAAGAGCCCTTCTTGAAGCCGAGCAAGCCCGAACCGAGTCGAACAAAGCCAAGGGGGATTTAGCCCGAACCAGAAGAGAGATGGCCGATCTCAAGCAGGAGCTGGAGGCCGCCAAGGAAACCCGCGACGAACTGCACCTGAAAGTCGAGCAGTTTGTCAAAGAGCGAACCGGAGTGGCCGCCGCGGCCGAGCAAACACAGGAGACGGTCAGGACCCTGACGGCTCAGTCAAACCAGCAGGCTCAAAGCGTCGAATCGCTTCAGAAGGATATTAGGGATCTCAGGACGCTTATCGAAACTCAACAGGCACTCATAGCGGAACAGCAGGCGACTATCGATGAGCTTCAGAAGACGCTTGAGCTGTCAACGGGAACCCCTGTCGGCGGGGAGAATACCGAAGACCGGCAGAGCGGTGGCGAGCCCAATAAAATCAATGAACCCTGAGAGCGGTCCGAATCGGAGCTGCGCAGCCGCCCGGCGCCAAGTGGTATTGGTCCGGAAGCGAAAGGGCAACTCGCCGAGGCAAGGACAACAGGATGACTTGGACGTTTGAAAAATGTGCGGTTGTCGTCGCGCATCCTGACGACGAGACACTGTGGGCCGGCGGCGCAATGCTCATGCACCCCGAAAGCAAATGGACCGTTGTGGCCCTCTGTCGAAAGAGCGATCCGGACCGGGCTCCTAAATTCTTCAAAGCCCTGGAGCAGTTTAATGCCCGGGGCGCGATAGGCGATCTCGACGATGGGCCCGAGCAAGCTCCTCTGCCGGCCCGAAACGTGCAGAATACCATAGTCGAGTTGCTGCCTTCCGGCGGCTTCGATCTGATCATTACGCACGGCCTTTGGGGCGAATACACGCGTCATCTCAGACACGAAGAAACGGGCAAGGCCGTCCTGGCACTGTGGAAAACAGGCCGGTTAAGGGCCAGGCAAATCTGGAGGTTCGCCTACGAAGATGGGGGCGGGCAATATCTGCCGCGACCCGTTCAGGATGCGGATTTTCGAACTAGGCTCCCCGAGGAGATCTGGCAGAGAAAGTTTGAGATTATCACCGAGATTTACGGCTTCGGGCCGGATAGTTTTGAAGCCCGGACGACTCCCCGCGAAGAGGCCTTCTGGTGTTTCGGACGCGAGGGGAGCGGTCGCAGAAATTGAATCCGGCGTCACAAGTCTTTGACACTGGCAAAGGGGACACAATCATGGCATGTCGGCGAAAAGCGATCGTCTCGTTTTGTTTCGTTTCATTTTTGTCGGCAGCTTGCTGCCAGGCCAAGCTGTACAACGTGCTGGATCATGGCGCTGCCGGCGATAAGAAGACCAACGACGGTCCGGCGATCCAGGCTGCAATCGACGCGTGTTCCGCTCACGGCGGCGGAAGGGTGTATGTCCCTGCGGGCGACTATCGTTGCGGGCCTCTGAGGCTGCAAAGCCGCGTGGCTCTGTATCTTGAGGCCGGGGCGACTTTGTGGGTAAGCCCCGAGCGGGAGCATTACAAGGACGGCAACAGATTTCTATACGCCGAAGAGGAGCGGGACATAACGATTGAAGGGCGAGGGACAATTTACGGAACGGGCCAGGCCGACCTGATGCGAAAGGCAACGGACAAGACAAAAGAAAGACCCGCATTTCGAGTCGGGATACTGCGTTTTATCCGGTGTGAAAATGTATCGATCAAGGATGTGACCGTCCGCTGCAGCGACACCTGGACGTTCGACCTTGAATTCTGCCGGAACGTTCTGATTACCGGCGTGAGCATTCTGAACAACTACTATCGCGTGAACGCCGACGGGATCGACCCGGTGTCGTGCCGGAACGTGCGCATCTCGAACTGCCACATCGTCGCCGGGGATGATTGTATCGTGTGCAAGACGCGAGAGGGCACGGCCTGCGAGGACATCGTCGTGACCAACTGTACGCTGGAGTCGGTGGCCACCGCCGTCAAAATCGGGACCGAATCGCCGGCCGACTTCCGCAACATCCATTTCACCAACTGCGTGATCCGCAATTCCACAGTGGGGATAGGATTGTATATCAAGGATGGGGCCACGGCGGAGCGCATCAGCTTCACAGATTGCACCGTTGAGACGATCCGCGAGCCTGAGCTGCTGAGCAGCTCGACGCAAAACTCGGTCTATCCGATTTTTGTCGATATCGAGAAGCGCCACAAGGACTCGCGGATCGGCGGCATACGCGATTTAACTTTTTCCAATATCAATATCGTCGGCGACAACGGCATTCTGGTCCAGGGAATGGCTGGGAGTAAGATCGAGAATCTGATCCTGAGAAACATCAACATGAGGGTCGATCGAGGATTTGACTACTCGGCTCGAAAGAAACACGTCGGCGGAAGCACTTCGCCAACCGAAGACAGGCGCCCGACGATATACGCGCAGAAACCTTCATACGTCACGCTGGCGAACGTCAAAGGGTTGACGCTGGACGGCTTGCGCGTCTTCATTCCGGATGCCGTCTTTGCCCGGTTCGAACGCTCCGCGCTGTCGTTGCATGAGGCCGAAGACGCCATGATCAGCGACGTCGTCCGCGTGCCCGCCGGCCGGCTCTCCCAAACGCCGGTGATCGTGATGGAGAATTGCCGAACCGCCTTTTTGACGAAATGCTTTGCGCGGCCGGGGACGGGCGTTTTCCTCGGCGTGGACGGAGAAAACACCGCAGATATTTCTCTGGCGGGCAACGACCTCAAAAGAGCAAGAACAAGCGTCATGTTGTCCGCAAAAGTCCCCGCCGAACAGGTCAGCAATGAATGATGTCCTTCCGCTGCGCCCTGCCGAGCGTGGGACCTTCTACCGCTGTGTGAGGCACACCAGGCGGCCATCCTGCAATGAAATGTACAGACGTTCATGTGCAGCCGCCATGCCGTCCCATACGGGGGGCGAGCCAAGGTCGTATTCGGCTAATTTCTGTCCGTTCGACGAGGACATGACCCACACAGAGCCGCCTTTTCCGCCCTCGTAGGCGGCCGTCAGATCAGCCGTGTCAACTGCATATGGCATCCCACCCAGAAAAAGCGATTCACCGGCGCGCAGCATCGCTCGCGGGCGTATCCCAAGCTCGACAGACCATGTCCATCGGTCGGTTTCTTTGCCGGGCGATTTCCTGAAGTCCGGCAGCGCTTGCTCGTCTGCTGAAAACGGCCTATTGTCCTCGGCAAACAGCACGTAATCCTTGCCTCGCCGAACACCCCATACGGTCTGGTCGTCAAACGCCAACAGCAACCCGTACGGCACCGATAGATAGCTCCCATACCTGTTGTTACTGGAATTGGCAATCCATGAATACGCCACCGGGATGCGGCGGAAATCACCCGTGCCAAGCACCCAGTGCGACCGATGCACCTCCGCATCGTCCAGCAACTGAGACGTAGAGAATAAATGCCGTCCCTGCTCTTGCTGCCGCGCGCACGCTCGGTCAAACCTCAAGTGCCGCAGGTATATCGAGCTGCCGTCACTGACGAGAATGTCGTTCGTCACTCCTTCCATCGAAAAGGCATCGCTTCTGTCCGGTGCTGCGAACGTCTTGTTGTCCGTCGCGTTTTGACCGATCTTCGCAGGCTCTGTCTGAGATTTGTCCGCTCCCGCTGTCACCATCGGGTGTGAGTTGCGGACGTGTTCGGCGTGCATGGTTTTGCCCGTTATTGGATCGAGTCCGTAGAGAAAGATTCCGCCGTCGATATAGGACGACCTGCCTGCAGCGGCATAAGCGACGCCGTCTTCAACCAAAATGCTGCCGTGGACGGGCCAGACCGATTCGACCTGGCCCAACGCGACGGTATTGAGCGCGTCTGGCGCCGCTCGGAACCGCCAGACCAGTTGACCGTCGTGCAAATGTACGCAGTAAACCCATCCGTCCGCGGAGCCGAACAATACCAGCTCTCGGTAGATGGTGGGCGGTGAATCTACGCGGCCTCCTGCCGTGAATGACCACCTTTCTTGGCCGTTCCCCGCATCCAGGGCGATGACCCGGTGCTCGTCGATTGCCGAGACGACAACGTTGCCGTCTGCGATAACCGATGCGCTGATCTTGCCGCCGATACTGGCCGTCCAGACGTCTTTGAGCTGGGATGGAAGTTTCATTACCGTCGAGCCGCTCCGCAGCGGATCGCCGCGGTGCGTAGGCCAGTGGTTTGGGTCGGTTCTTGCGACCTGACTTGGCACAACTCTGCCGTACGCCGGGCCCTTCTCAAATCGTACATCGCCGCGGCCCGGCCGGCGCGTTTGCCTTTCCGGAGCCAGGGCCCAGAAACCGTAGAGCTTGGCCTCCATGAAACAGCCGCAGGCGTGAGAAGGCGCGTAAATGAGCCCGTTGCAGGGCATAATCCCGTACTGGCACGCACCCCGGACCCAGTTGTTGCGCCAGTGATTGTCGGACGCCAAATCCACAAACTCGATACCGCGTTTGCCCGTCAGAATGTACCGCTCCGTCGCTTTTTCACGATAGCAGCGATGGTGATGTCCTGCCGTCCAGATATCTTCGACGGCGACGTTGTGCTTCTTGATTTCACCCGTATGGGGGTCGCGCCCGGTCGCGAAGCCGGGACCAAGCCAGACCAACCCGTTGGCGACCAACACGTCCACCGGTGAGCGAAAACCCGCTTGAGACGGGCAATCCCACAGGATACTGCCGGTCCCCGCCGAGAGGGCCAGCAGCCGCTTGCCGTCTGTCCACAGCACAACGTCTTTGTACGCCACGAGTGTGGCCACCGACCAGCCGGCCGAGCGCAATGTTTTGGATTCCTGGCTGCGCTTCTGTTTGGCACTTCCTTTCTTCGGGCCGGGAGCATCGTCACTTTCATTGACGCCGCAGCGCCAAAGCTCTTGACCGCTGCTGCGATCCAAGCACAGTACGTTGTCGCCGGCCTGGAAAAAGACCCGCCCGCCACAGGCTGCAAGAGTCAGCGGCACGAGATTGCCGCCCGACTCAGACCATTTCCAAAGGACCTTTTCCGTTTCGACCTCAATCGCTGTGACGGCTTTCTCGTTGGGAAACGGGGCCTCACCGCGTTGGGCCGGGTCGATGAGCGCCTGCTCAGGCAACGGCGAGCCGGTTACGACAAACAGGACCCCACGATCGAGTATAACTTCCTCGGTTCCCTCTGTGCCTCGGTAGGTTTTGATCACCTCGCCCGTGGCGGCGTCCAACGCCTTCGCTGGCGTATCGATGCCCAGTGCAGCGTACACGCGCTCGCCGTCGGCCACGAATGTCCTGGGCAGTTGTACCGGGCCGGACCGGAACTTCTGGCGATGCCAGGCCCACGATGAAATCGGCCGCTTCCACAAAAACACACCGTTGAAGGCGTCGCGGGCCACCAGGAACCATTCTGCAGGCACCTCCATTGATGCGGCCGGCCCTTCATCCACGATGCAGAATATCCGCCCCCCTGCCGAAACGACTCCGCTGATGCTCGCGAGCGTATGGTGATTTCGGGTCCAGAGGGGATCGCCCAACCACTGCATGCACCGCGGCGGCCCAACAAGGTCATCATCAGCAACGGCGTTGCCTGTCGCGTCATGAAGAAAGTGAGTCCATTCGTCGATCTGCTCCGGGCGGGGCTTGGCTGTCTTCTCCCATACATTGTCCTTCCGGATATACGCCACGCCGTTCGGAGCCAGGACGCGCATCACCTCAGTCATCGGAATCCCGCCCGGATGCTCGAACACAAGAAGATTGACGAGGTTGTCCACATAGGGCAGGTGGTCACCTCGCCACTGATCCACCGACACACGCCCGTAGAGGCTGCGGGAACGGATGTGCTCACGGGCCTTGTTTACATTTTCTGCAATCGCATCAAGACCGTGTACGAGGCAGCTCTCGTTATGAGACAGCGCCGCGGTCAGCGTGCCGTCCCCACAACCCACGTGGACGATCAGCCCGCCCCGGATTCCCGTGGCATTCAGAATCGCCCTGGCCTGTTGTTCCGGTGTCTCCTGCTGAGCCTCCGCTGCAGGGCAGATCGCCAGTATTGCCAACAGGTTCCACAGCATAATGGACAAAAAGCTGCTATTCTTCATGCGGTACCCACCTTTCTTCACAAGCTCGTGCCTTTTTGCTCGCTGACTTCGGCGTTCACGGAATTGTAGCACAACTGGGCGTCAGATAGAAGGTCAGAGACCGTTCAAGTACGCGATGTGAAGCTGCCTGGTCCCGTTTTCCGGTTCAATGGCGTCAAAACAAATCTGGTCGCCCGCGTGGTTCCAGCGAGAGTGAAAGTCGCAGCGCACGTCGCCCGATATGTACATCTTCTCGCGCATATCAGCGGTGTAGAGCACCTCTTTTTGCCTGGTTCTGACGTTGTAAATCAGCAGGGATTGCTGCATCGTGGCGCCGCGTTTGCGGTCGGTCGCCATCCAGTCCCGGTCCGGCGAGAACGTGCAATGCCCATCGTTATCCAGAAAGCCGTCGCCGATCACCTTGTAGTCCGCCTGGCCGTCCGTGAAAAGCGCGTGCTTGCGCCCCGTCCCATCAATTGAAAACGTCGCGATGATCTGCTTATTGTCGCGCCAGTCGAAATGCGAGACGTTCCTATCAAACGGGATCGCTTCTCGCAGCTCCGAGCCGTCCAGGTTCGCTGTAAACATGGCGGTTTGTCGCTCCTGTTTGGGTGGAACATTCGCCCTGGCCAGAAACAGAAACCGGCTGTCGTTCTTATTGAATACGGTATGGTTGAACCATAGATGACAGCCTTCTAAGAGCGGATACTTTTTGACCAGGCTCTCATACACCCGCGCGATGGAGACGACCAGCTTGCTCTCGCCGACAGCCAGGTCCATCAGGAAGACGCCGTCGTTTTCCGGCGCCGGATCATCGGGATTGGGGTCCTTCGCTCCGCCGTAACCGACGACTTCCCGCAGCCGGCCCACTCGGCCGTAGGTCAGGCTCAGCGCCCACTTCCCGTTGTGGCTGACCGCGCTGACCGCTCGCGGCAGAAGACGCTTCTGTCCCGACGCAACGTCCAGAACAACCGAGGCGATATCCTTACCCTGCTGGTCGTTGTAAATAATCTGGCTCTCAGGATTGAGCGGGTTCCAATGCAGCATCGCGCCCTGCTGCAAGTTCCAGGCTCGCGTTTCGGCTACCTGGCGAAATTGCCCCGTCTGCGCATCGACCAGCCCGATGCCCGCCGCTTCGCCCGCGGACGGCATACGGTCCTGGAAGCTGCTTTCCAGGCAAACAAGCTCCCGGCCCGACTCATTCCAGGGGCAAATCCCGTAGTAGCCGAAGAAATGATGTTTTGGCCCGCCGGTCAAAGCGCGCACTTTGCACTCGACGCCGGGCGCCTGCTTCTGCGAGGTTTGAGCGGAGCTCGTCTTGCCCAATGCGAGCAACGCCGCCAAAGCCGAATTGGAAATGAATGTCCGTCGATCAATCACCATGCGTCTTCTCCTAACGTCAACGTCGGTCCACAGCAACTGCGCCACGACAACGCACCACGGATTAACGATACTACCGCCGGACCGTTTAGGCAATAGCCTGCCGGCAATCGCCCATACCAAAGCTGCAAATCCTTGCCTTATTCTCGCCGATATGGTATCTTCTACCATAGTGTGTCGAAGAGGCCGCACAAAGGGTGCAGAATCAGATGAAACAATGGGAGGCAAGGAAATGATCCCTCACGCAAGAAGGCCATCGGGGCGAAAAGCGAAGGGCTTCACGCTGATCGAGCTGCTCGTCGTTATTGCCATCATTGCTATTCTGATGGGGATCCTGATGCCGGCGTTGAAGAAAGCGAAAAACCAGGCTCAGAGCGCCGCGTGCCAGGGGAACCTCAAGAATTTCGTCCTTGCGGTGCAGATATACGCCCAAGACAACGACGACAAGTTCTGTCATCCCGGAAGCTGCTATTTTGCCCAGTTGGACGCCTACCCCGGCGAAACGGGCGGCCGCTGGAAACGCTGGTGCAACGGCGATCTGTATCTGCGGAATCACCCGGAGTACGCCAGCGAGTTTTTCAAGTATCTCTCCGACACGCGGGCGCTGATCTGCCCGACGTTTCTCCGGCTGGCCAAGAGCACGCGGTTCCACTCGGATTTCGCCGACGAGAGCGAAGGCGTGGTGAACTACATGCCCTGGTACAACTACAGCATGAATGCCTATCTCGGCATGAAGGACGGGCAGTGGGGCGTGCTCAAGACCTCGAACGTCAAAAACGCGGCCCAGACGTTTACCTTCGCCGATGAGGGCTGCCTAGTCAAGCCCGGCTACTTCAAGCAGGGACTCAACGATACCGCCCTGTTTCCCGTCTGGCCCACGAGCGAGGCGCCCAACTGGCTCCAGCGCGCCGGGGGCAGCAAATGGAACGTCAAGCCCGGTCCCGCTTCCGAAGGCGGGCTCGGAGAGTTCACCGACGTCATTGCCGGCTTTCACAGTGCGCCGTCAGGGGACCCCGTCGCCGGCAAGGGGAACATCGCCTTCCTCGACGGGCATATCGCCCCTCACGCCATGGAAGAATCCTTCGCCTTAGCCTGGCCCTATTAGACCCCGTTTCGGACAGCCGCAACCAGAAGTTAGACACGGATTCACACCGATTAACACTATTGAAGACGAAGGATTGTATTACAGAACAATAATCAATAGTCAACAGTCAATAGTCAATTGACTTGGCTGGCCACCCGAGGTTCCCACGAGCCCGCCGATTCCCAGCGGAATCATCGCGGCATGCTTATGCACTCCAGGATCACGACGATTACAAATACGATGATCGTCAGCACGATTAGAAACAGTGCACCCGGCACGCCGGCGGGCCACCGCTTGATCGCCGGACCCAACCAAGAATCGAACGCATCTTCGATCTTCCTGGGGATACTGCTTCTACGCTGCGGCCTCGCATTCAATAACGCGCCGAGCTGCATCCGTACAAGCGGGTCCTGCGTTTGGGCCATCTGTTCTTTGAGCTGCTTTCTTCTGCTTGACATAGCAATCCGTCCTCCATGGATCTACGTCTATGGTAGCACAAATGCAGACGGGCAGTCAAGCAAATTCAGACGTTTTCATTCAGTTCTCAGTAGCCCCCTGCTGAGCACCAGTCCCTCCTTTGGCTGCGTTCAGGGCGAGCTTCGGCGGGGGGTGTTTGAAAATCCTTTCAGACGGGACTTGCAAGACTTGCCTTGCGAGCTTTGAATCACTCCGTTGAGGTGCCATGCTTTCGGCTGAGTTCTTCGGCGACGTCCGTCGTCGGCCTGCCGCCGGTGGAGAGGGTCGGTGTCAATATGAAGATGGTTTCGACGGCCCGCTGCTCCGTATCTTCGCTGGAGAACAGATAGCCGAGGATCGGTATGTCTTTCAGTATCGGAACGCCGCGGACGACGGCGAACTTCTCGTTCTTTCTCATGCCGCCGATAATGAGGCTTTCACCCTGCCGGATGCGATTTTCTTCATTGTTGATGCCGCGGGCGCAAAAAAAAGCCCCGGCTACGAGCCAGGGTCACACATTTGGAGAGATATTCTATACTTTTAATTATAACCTTTCGGGGCGATTTTGTCAAGAGCTTTTTGCGCCAAAAAGCAATATTTCAATTGTTGCCTGAATCTTCAAATACGCCCAGACCCACGTCTATAGCTCGAAGAAACAGACCCGTAGCCGCAGGCCGCAGGCGTTGTCCGTCAAGAAAAACCAGCCTTTTTTCGTAAATCCTCTCAGGAGTCCCGCCGCCAAGCCGATAATAGTACTAATGGTGGAACAGCCGGAAAAGGCCCGTTTGTCGGGCCAATTTTGCAGAACTCTTATTATTATGAAGGAGAAGAAGCAATGGATTCACCGCTCGCTCTAATCTTACTGGTTCTTTTGAATTTTGTGTTTCTGGCCGTCTATTACACCCTCTTTGGTGTCCGGCGGGAGGTCATCGCAACCAAAGAGGTGCTCAAGTCGGAACTCTCCGAGATCCGCAAGCTGCTGGCCGGCAAAGCCGACAAGGGATAACCGGTACCAAGCCCACGGGCACAACGCTTGATTCAGCCTACAGCAACCGCCATCGGCTCGCGGCGATAGCCGAATTGAGTACGACGCGGGTGTTGCACAACTCGCAAT
>DATKWR010000056.1:0-7123 GCA_035529475.1 Sedimentisphaerales bacterium
TACACTCCCCGCGCGGGTCGATTCACGTCGGCTTCCCACAGCAGCTCGAGCCCGTCCGGCGCCTCCTTCAGCGAGATGCTGTCCAGCCAGATCGTGCCCGCCCCGGCCAGGCTCAGAACCGTTCGGCCGAGCCAGAACTCATTCTCGCCGGTTATGAATTCCTCTTTGAACTCCTGCCAGGCGTGTCCAGCGGCGACATTAAAAGGAAATTCCCAATTCTCTCCGCCCACGCTGAGGCGCAGGCCCGTCGGTCCCTGCGCTGTGAATCGGCCCGTCAGCACATATCGCGTCGAAGGCCGAAGTGCGACCGGGTGAGAAGGAGAGACCGTGATCGACGCTCCGGTGTCGCCTTCTATCTTGACGCATTTGCGCCCCGTTGAGTCATTTGCGTCACCCGGAATCGGTACGATGGGTGCATTGCGGCTCCACGAGCGGTCCCAGGCGCTCTTTCTGGCCTCGATCGCCATCGCCCAATCCTGGCAGCACGTCCAGATTCGCAGGAAATTCGCGCCATTGTCGTGAAGCTCGCCGAATATCTGCTCAGCCTTGGTCAGGTTGACGTATTGCCCTTCGCCGATGAAGGCGAGGTTCTGGCCGATGGCAAAGAAGTCTGTGCCGTCGCGGAACTCCAGGAAGCGCGGGTCCTTTCGAGAGACGCGTAAGAACCCTTTCTTCTCTGAAGGAACGCACTCAAATTGAACGCTCGCGGATTGGACATCGCCGGTTGGCTCTCTGAGCCGGGCTGTGGCCGAGTAACGTCCCGCTTCGGCTGGGGCAAACCGTGCCTTCCAGACGCCCGGGCCGACGGGGTAGTACCAGTTTCTGCCGCTGCGGCCCTGGGTGAACTGCCGCCGCTCATACTCCTGGCAGTAGAAAGCCGGCAGCGTGACAGAGTGGCCGCCGGGCTCGGTCAGCAGCACCACCAAATCTATCTGGTCCGGATCGAATGGATTGCCATATTGGGTATCGAGCCGGACGAGCAGATCCAGTTTTTCGTATTGGCCGACCTTCTCTTGCGCCGTCTCGATTGTCAGTTGCTGTGTGCTACTTTGCCCTTGCGCGCCAAAAGTCGCGGCGGCGAGCACACACATAACAATCAACTGGGTTCTTGCTGTAGTCTGTCTCATATAGTCTATGCGTTGTTTTTGTTCGCCATGCGAGGGGGCGGGCTATTTGACCCGGACACCTCGCTTCCGCAGATACTCTTTCAGTTCGCCAATGTCGATGGTATGAAAATGAAAAACGGAGGCGGCCAGCAAAACCGTCGCGCCGGCCTCGACGGCGTCGTAGAAATGTTCGAGCTTACCGGCTCCCCCCGACGCGACAATCGAGGCCGAACAGGCTTCGGCCATCGCTTTGATCACGGGCAGGTCGTATCCGGTCTTCGCTCCATCGCCTGCTTTGCTGGTGGGCAGGATCACTTGGACGCCATAGCCATCGACTTTCTTTGCCCATTCGATGGCGTCGGCGCCGGTGGCGGTTCGTCCCCCATCGACATAGACTTCGTAGCCGGAAGGTAACGATTCGTTGACATCCACGTCGATGGCAACGGTTACCTTGTCCTCGCCGAACTCGTTAATCATCTCGGGGATGATCTCGGGGTTGCGAAAGGCGGCGCTGCTGACGGATATCTTGTCGGCCCCGGCGTCAAGAACCGCCGCAGCCGAAGCGACGTCTCGAATTCCTCCACCGACTGTAAAAGGAATCGTGGCTGCCTGAGCGACGTTCTTTACCACCTCAAGCATCGTCGGCCGATTCTCGACCGTGGCGGTGATATCCAGCAAGGCCAGCTCGTCGGCGCTGGCCCGGCAATAGGCCTTGGCGCATTCGACGGGGTCGCCGGCGTCACGGATGTCCACAAAATGCACGCCTTTGACGACGCGGCCGTTCTGCATATCCAGACACGGCATAATACTGATTTGTTTGTCCATGTGTTTCTTCCCTCTAATGATATAGATGCGTTCTTCTTCAAAGGATTCTTACGTCCGCTCAGGATTATAGCACCATTTTCCGTGGCGGGGTCTATTTTTCCTCGAAAATCAGCGGCCATTTCGGTTGACAATTGACCGCGGACCATTGACAATTTGCTCGGTCCTGTGTCCTATTTGGAGAGCTGTATCAGATGAACATCTCAAAGAAGTGGCTCAATACACTCGTTGCCGGCCTGGTTGTGCCGGGCGGGTTGTTGTGGGGCGCCTTTGCGGCGGGCTCGGCCGCCGGTCGGCCGGCGGGCATCACGGCCATTACCATCCCCAGTGCGGATGTGACGCTTTCTTTCGTTCAGCCCGGCCGGATTGCAGAGGTTCGCGTCAGAGAAGGCGAGTCCGTCAAAGCCGGCCAGGTGCTGGTTGTGCAGGATGATGCAGTCGAGAGGGCAAAGCTGGCGCAGCTTGAGGCCGAGAGCCTGGATACGACGCAGATCCAGGCCGCCGATGCTTCGCTGGCGCAGAAGAAGGTCGATCTGAAAAAGATCGAGACGGCGGCCGCGCGCAATGCCGCCACGGAGCTGGAGCTCGAATATGCCAGGCTGAATGTCACGATTGCCGGGCTGTCGCTGCAGGTGGCGATCTTCGAGCACGAACAGGCAAAACGCAAATTCGACGAGGCCAAGCTCCAGATTGACAATATGAGCCTCAAAAGCCCGATCGGCGGCAGCGTAGAAAAGATCGATGTTGAGACGGGCGAGTCGATCAATGTCCTGGAAAGTGCAATTCGAGTCGTTCAGATCGATCCGCTCTGGATCGACGTTCCCGTTCCCATGCCCCAGGCGATGAACTTGCGGTATGGTGCGGCGGCCGCGGTCGAATTTCCGGAGCCCAAGAAAGCGACGGCGGAGGGGATGGTCATCTACATTGGAGCGGTGGCCGACGCGGCCAGCGGGACATTGAGAGTCCGCATCCAGGTTCCCAACAAGGCCAAGCGACCCGCGGGCGAGCACGTCCAGGTTCTTTTCCCAACTTCGTAGAGTGAAATGAAGCATAAAATGCAAAATCTAACACATGCGATGGACGATGGACGACAGGAGGATGGACGGCTTGTCCTGAGTCTTTCGTCCCTCGTCTCTCGTTCCTCATCGCTCGTTCTTTCTGTATTCTGCATTCTCTGTCTGTCCGGTTGCGTCTCGGACAAGGTGGGTGATCGGTCTATCAGTCCCGGATTGCGTTCTTACCAGAGGACTCTGGCCGAGAAGGGGCCGCAGCAGCGTTCCGACCCGGATGGGCGAGATGTGCCGGAACCTTTGGGGATCCTCAAGCCGGTCGCTTCGGGCACGGACGTGATCGGGCCCGTGGAGATTGTGACCGACCCGGACACGGGCCGCAGCCGTATCGCTCTGACGATTGAAGAGGCTATAGCGCGTACGCTGGCCAACAGCCCGGAGATCAGGGTGGTCAGTTTTGACCCGTCGATTGCCGAGCAGGACATCACGCGGGCCGCTTCGGAATTCGACGTCACGGCGTTCGGGCGTCTGAATTTTGAGCAGCAGGACAATCCTTCCAACAGTATTTTTCAGCCGGGACAATCGGACGACCGCACGCTTGAGTCGGGGGTCAAACAAAAGGGCATCACGGGGGCCGAATGGGCGCTCAGCTATGCCCTGACGCGCAGTTGGGACGATCTGGCCGGCCGGACCCTGCCGACGCGCTACGAGCCGATTTTCGCCTTCCAACTCAAGCAGCCGCTCCTGCGTGACGCCGGGCGTGAAGTGACTCTTGCGGGGGTGGATATCGCCAGGCTCAATTACGAAATCGCCATGATCGGCTTCCGGCAGAGAGCGGAGGATACGGCCGCCGAGGTTATAGCGGCGTACTGGCAGCTTCTGGAGACGCGCCGGGCCGCCGAGGTTCAACAGGAGCTGCTCGAGCGGACGGTCGAAACTCTCACGAAAGTGCAGGGCCGCAGACAGATCGATGCCACCGACGTGCAAATCAAGCAAGCCGAGGCTTTTGCCAAGACCCGCGAGGCGGCGCTGGTTGAGGCCCGCAAACTGATCCTCGACGCACAAGATACCCTCGTGCGGCTGATGGCCGATTCGCAACTGAATATGCTTGATGAGTTTGAAATCGCCCCGGCCAGCGCCGCGTCGATGGAGGCGCGGACGCTCGAGCGTGCTGAGCTGCTGGAGACGGCAATGCGGACGAACCCGGTGATCCAGCAGGCCAGGACGGCCGTTGACATTTCCGAGATTAACATTCGAGTTGCCGAGAACCGGGACATGCCTCGATTGGATTTGGTCGCGTCGGCTCGGACGCAGGCACTGGCCAGAAGTCCCGAGGATGCTCACGATCGGCTCGGTAGCGGTGATTTTGTCAGCTACGGCGTCGGTCTTTCTCTGGAATATCCGCTTGGGAATCGTCAGCGCGACGCCGAATTGCTCAAGAGGAAACTGGAGCGAAGGAAGGCCATTTCGTCTCTGCAGAACGTAGCGGACCAGGTGGCGCTGCTTGTTAAAGAGAGAATCCGACGGGTGGAAACCAGCTTCTCGCAGATAGCGATTCAGAAAGAGGCCGTGGAGGCGGCGAGCGTTCACCTGCGAGCCGTGGAAGATTCCGAAGCGGTCCGAGAGCGACTCACACCCGAGTTTCTTTTGGTAAAATTGCAGGCCCAGGAAGTCCTGGCCGACGCCCAGAGGTCCGAGATACGGGCCATCGTTGAGTTCAACACCTCTTTGGCGCGGCTGGCCCAGACGCTGGGGACCGTCCTGGAGCTGCATCAGGTCAAGACTTCACTGCCGGCCGGTCTGAATTAGAAGGCCGCGTCTGAGCCGGAAGGCTGTACCTTATGGATTCATTTCACCGTGAGTGTTTGAACGGTTCGTTCTTATTCTCTACCGGCGAACCCGAGTTGCTCATCGAGCCAGTGATCGGTTCGCAGAACCGCCTTGCGCCGGCGCAATGCGAATCGTTCAGCACGATGCTGGGCCAGGCGAAACGCGGCCCGGACTACGGCGGAAGAAATGTCGCCCCTGGCGCGAGCATGTCTTTTTTTCAGGTACGCTGCGATGTTCCTGGTATAACGCGAGATAACCTCGTCGTCGAGACTGAAGATCCCTTGTGCGCTGCCGGGGTCGCCTTGGCGCGCCCCCCGACCGAACAACTGCCGGTCGATCCGGGCCGACTCATTAGGCTCGGCGGCGATCACGTGCAATCCTCCTGATTCTGCGACCTCTCGGCCGAGCTTGATGTCGGTACCGCGGCCGGCCATGTTGGTTGCGACTGTGATTCTACCGCTCAGACCCGCCCCTGCGACAATCTGCGCTTCCTGGCGATGATAGACTGCGTTGAGTACCTGGTGCTCAAGGTTCTCCGCTGCAAGCAACCGGCTCAGATGTTCGCTGGCTCCGACGCTCCGTGTCCCGATAAGGACCGGTCTGCCCGTCCGGTGAACGTGGCGAACTTCCTGAACGATTCGAGCCCATTTGCCTGCTTCCGTCGGCAATACGATGGGCGGCAGGTTCTTTCTGACGCACGGGCGGTTCGTTGGAATCGTTACCACGGGGAGCTGATAAATCTGCCAGAACTCAGAAGCTGCTTCCGCGGCCGTTCCGGTCATTCCGCACAACCTGCGGTACATCCGGAAGAAACGCTGAAAGCTGATACGCGCGTGCGTATCCTTCGGGGGATTTATCTGGAGCTCTTCTTTGGCCTCGACGGCCTGGTGGAGGCCGTCGCGCCAGGTTCGGTCCGGCATCTGCCGGCCCGTGGACTCATCGACAATAACGACCTTCCCGTCATCAACGAGGTAATGCTTATCACGAAGATAAAGCTCTTTGGCCATCAGGGCCTGGTGGACTATTTCCCAGCAACGCCGGCTCCCCGCCCAGAGTCCTCCCATGCCGCTGGTCAGCTCTTCCAGGCGAGCCTCACCCTGATTTGTCAGATCGATGTCCCTGTACCGATGATCGACCCGATAATCGATTTCGCGTTGAAGCTTGCCGGCGATGTCCGCCGCCTGCCGGAAGGATTCAGTTTGTTCCGGATTGGGGGCGTTCCCTGAGATAATCAGCGGCGTCACCGACTCGTCGATGAGGATCGAATCAGCTTCATCGACGACCGCATAGTGCAGTCCGCGCTGGACGAGCCTGTCGGTCATCTCTCTGCCGCCGGCGATCTTGGCCAGCAGGGTCGAGCTTAATCCTCTCAAACGGCCCAGAATGAGCCGGTCCCGCAGGAAATCGGCGGCCACCTCTTTGTTCGTGCAGTAGGTGACATCGGCCATGTAAGCGGCTTTTCGCTCCTCGGCCGGGGTCTGCTGCTCGATGAACGCGACGCTCAGGCCGCAGAAACGATAAATCCCCCCCATCCACTCAGCGTCGCGCCGGGCCAGATAATCGTTCACGGTAACGACGTGACAACCTCGCCCTCGCCAACCGGCCACGGTCACGGGCATGGTGCACGTCAGGGTCTTGCCCTCTCCCGTCGCCATTTCGGCAATGCATCCGTTCTCGATAGCCAGCGCGCCGGCGACCTGAACCGCAAATGGTCTATGGCCGATCTGACGGAACGCCACCTCGCGGACCAACGCAAAAGCACGTTCCAAATCGGAAGGATGATCGCGATGCCGGCGGAAGATTTCACGCATCTCAGAGGCAATCTCACGGAGTTTTGCATCCGCCATGTCCGAGAAGCCCTTCTCCAGGGACAGGATCTTGTCCACTCGACGACTGAGGCGTTGGTATCGCGGCACAAGTCTGTCCGCTACTCCCACCCCGGCGTGCCAAACCGCATCCAGGCCGCGGGGCAGAGCTTCGCCCGAGGTTCGCTGGTCAAGCATTTGCCATGTAGCGCTGGGTACGGCCATACTAAATGTGAAATCTCCGCTGGAACAATTGCCGCAACGATTGCCACCACTGGAGGGCTATCGGCTTGGCGGGCATTTGAATCCTGGCGATGACCCGCTGGCCACAGAGCAGACGGACGGGACTGTCTGGGTTCGGGGTAATGAGGATCTCGAAGAACTTCTCAGCCGTTTTCACGCCGCTGGGGTCCTGCAAAAGCGTCGCCATGGAACCGCCCACGGCATATCCTAATGCCTGCGAGGGCAGCACCTCCTGGCCCGCCGGCAGAATCTTCTCGATTCTTCCCGTCAGCATCGCTTCGGGTCGTCCTTTCACTCGTATCTCGAG
>DATKWR010000057.1:0-6551 GCA_035529475.1 Sedimentisphaerales bacterium
TGGGAAATCACCGGCTACGTGCCCAACGTGGTCTTCACCTGCGGCGCCGTGCCCGAAGATGACGGGACCCTGAAGCTGTACTGGGGCGGCGCCGACACAGTGATGTGCGCCGGCACCGCCGTCATCGACGAGCTTGTCGAGCTGTGCCTGACCGGCTCCCGGCCGCCCTTCTGAGAACGCGCCCGGGGAACCGGCTTTGCCAGGCGACCGATGTCAACAGGGATCAGTACGTCCGCCCGTATTTTCCACGGCCGGGCTGCAGGTTCAGCAGTCTGCGGAAATCCGATGGTGACATCACCTTTCGCTCGCTCGCTTCGGCCAGCCTATGGATACGGTGCAGTAAATCGGAATTGGTCGCCAGTCTGGTTCGCGCTTTATCGAACCAGATATTATCCTCCAGGCCGACCCTGACGCCGCCGCCCGAGACAATAGCCACAGAATTCATCATCAACTGGTAGTCGCCGATCCCGGCCAGAGCCCAGAGGCAGTTGCCGGGTAAATCACGAATCATAATCCCAACGTGCAGCAGATCCGCCTGGGCACAGGCTATGTTTCCAAGCAGCAGGTTGAAGTAATGAGGAGGCTCAAGTATGCCTTTGCCTTCCAGGTATTTGGCGTAATTGATCATCCCTGCATCGAAAGCCTCCAATTCCGGCACAATCCCGCGTGATTTCATTTCATTGGCCAGCCTCTGAATTATATCCGGAGAATTGACGCTGGCTTCACGGTTGAAATTCAAAGAGCTGAGCGTCAGACTGCCCATGTCCGGTTTGAGATCACCCTGCAGTTGCAGGGGCTCAGCGCGTTTTTCAAACTCCCGTATGTTGCGCCCGCTCAATGAGACACACACGACCAGGTCTTCGCAGAACGACCTTATGCCGGCAATGATTTGGCCATAGACGTCGGCCTTGTAAGTGGACGTGCCCGTGGCGGCATCGCGCGCATGAAGATGAACCAGGGTTATGCCGATATCGACGGCTCGATGAACGTCCTCCACGATCTCCTCGACCGTGATGGGAACGTGCGGGGTCATCTCTTTCGTGGGAATCATGCCCGTCGGCGTGAAATTGACTATCAAGTCCATCAGACCTGGCTCCGCTTCTTTTTGTCGGGTGGGAATTGCGGTATTCATTTTATTTCTTTCACGAGGCGGGCGGGCACACCGGCTACAAAACAATTATCCGCAACGTCACGATTGACAACAGCACCGCCGGCCACGACGGCATTCCTGCCGATTGTGACACCGTGGACGATCAGAGCGTGAGCCTTAATTCCCGCGCCCTCCTTGATCAAGACCGGCCCCTTGCCACAGGTATGAGCCAGGCGTTCCTCCAGAAAAGCGTTGCCGTTGTACCGATTGTGAGTCATGATGATAACACCCGGCCCCAGACTCACGCCTTTCTCCAACGTTATGCTGGAACTCATATCCAGGTAATTATAACCATTGAGAAGGCAGTCATCGCTTATTGTCAGCTTGGCATATCCCTCCACCGCACTGTGCAAAACAACGGGTGAATGAATCATCACATCGTCACCAATATCGGCACCGAAGGCCCTCAGAATGGCCACGTTGACCGGGCTGCCATACCGGAGCACCCGTGGGGGACCGACAATCTTGAACACGAGAATCGCCGAGCTTTTCAATAATAAGTCGAGTGCTTTTCTGATGTATCTACGCCATAGCGACATGCCTGCAGTAATCCCGCCAAGAATCGTTGCTCGTTTTCTCGGCCCCTTAATCGGGCCTCTGACGTTTGCTTCACACTGTTGACTCAACGTCAGTTTTCGGCGTTTTCACGCTGCAAGTTAAGAAAAATGGGCACGATCATAGTGATTGGTGAACGGAGACTGGTGAATGAACTTGTTCGGCGTGTACAAAAACGGAATTTTGCACACCCTGCTTTCTCAGGCGTTCACGGCAGCAGCGGCTTTGCCGGCGGGCTGTTCCGGCTCGGGGGCGGTTTTGCCGCGGTAGATGATGACCTTGGTGGGGCACTTCTTCATTGCGGCTTCTTCCTTTTCGGTCATCTGGTACTGTGCGTAATCGAACCGGGCCAGATTATCCTCGACGTTGAACAGGCCGGACTGCTTGGCGCACAGGCCGCAGCCGATACAGCCCACTTTGCAGAAAGCGCGAGTGCTCTTGCCGGTTTCCTTGCTGCTGCACGCAACCGTCATCATGTTCTCGAAGCGGAAAGGCACCATCTCAATCAGATTGCGAGGGCAAGCCTTCGAACAGGCGGTGCAGCCGGTGCACTTGTCATAATCGACGGCGGCCAGCCCGTCCACGATATGGAGTGCGTCAAATTTGCAGGCCCCCGTGCAGTCGCCGAAACCCAGGCAGCCGAACCCGCACGCCTGGACGTTGGCCAAGGCGTCAGCCGCGGTACAGCTTTGGATACCCTGGTAGATCGCATACATGGTTTTGTCGTCCGTATGAGCCCGGCAATGGACGATGGGTCTTTTCTGCGGTCCCGAATCGCTGACCTGGAGATTCAATATATCGGCGATTTTCGCGGAGGTCGCCGGCCCGCCCGGCGCGCATTTGCCCAGAAGTTCGGCGTTGCCCAAAAGCGCCTTGGCATACTGGCTGCAACCGGCGAAACCGCAGGCCCCGCAATCCAGATGCGGCAACGCCGCGTGAATCTGCTCAATTTTCGGGTCCACTTCCACCTTGAGCTTTTCGTTTGCGATCAGCAGCACGACCGCAAACCCCCCGCCCAGACCGAGCATCGTCAGGCCGGCCGGCCACGCACTGCTCCATAATTGGTAAATATCAGCTAAAAACATTTTCTCATTCCAGTAGCTGTAAAGACACGAGAGTGTCTAAAGTGCCTAAAGTACAAAGTGACTAAAGTTATAGAAACCGCACGCAATCGCCACCAATAGAGTCTCTATTTATTCGCGGCGGATGTAAAGATTCCGAGCAACTCGCCGCCTTCTTGATATTCCCACTTTACTTTTGCCCAAGATAACCACTTGACCTTTACGATCACTTCCAACCAGTACTGTGTCTCACTGGCTTCACTCTCACATATTTTGATCTTGTTTCTGAAGTCTGCCTTGCTTCTTGCTCGATTTGCCTCTCGATAATTTGCTCCAATGGACGTTCCGGATTTTGTGATTTGAGATCTTACGACCCTTGCCTCGGGCGTATTGGGCAGAGTTCTCGACAAACGGATTATCCGCACGGCAAATTCTCGCGTCCGTTTTTCAAGCCCTTTGGCAAACTCTTTATTGTCCATGACTTTAGCTCACTTTAGGCACCTTAGTTCACTTTAGTTCACTTTCCTATCTTATCATTCCTGCAAATCCCATGAACGCCAGAGAGAGCAAGCCGGCGGTAATCAGGGTGATGGGCGCCCCCTGGAGACAGGCGGGCACGTCCGCCAGATTCAGGTTCTCGCGAATCCCGGCCATGATGCAAATCGCCATCGTAAAGCCGATGCCGGCTCCGAAACTGCGCACCGCCGCGTCCAGCAGAGACTCGATACCCCAGAGGGTCAAGAACAGACACAGCCCCAGGATCGCACAGTTCGTTGTAATCAGCGGCAGAAATATGCCGAAGCTGTCGTACAAGGAAGGGAAGAACTTTCTCATGTACATCTCAACCAGTTGCACGGCTCCGGCAATCACCAATATGAAACACACGTACCGCGTGACCTCCAGGCCCAGCTTCATCAGGACCCAGTGGTCGATCATCCACGTCAGCGTGCCGCTGAGGGTCACGACGAACGTCACCGCCATCCCCATACCGAAGGCCATGTCGATTCGGCCGGAAACCCCAAGGTAAGGGCAGATACCGAGAAACTTGGTGAAGACCAGGTTGTTGATCAGAACAACCGATATGAAGCCCATCAGCAGAATGTTGAGTGTATCCATGAATCGTGCCTCTTACGTTTTCTTTCCGGTCACGATGTTGACCAGCCCCAACATCAGTCCCAATGTGATGAAGGCGCCGACCGGCATGCCCATGGCCGCCCACTGGACGAACCAGCCGCCATCCCTTGCCAGAGGGAGTACCTGTATTTCAAATACAGCCCCCGTGGCGAGCAGCTCCCTGATGGAGGCCAGGACGCACAAGGTCAGCGTAAAGCCTACGCCCATGCCAACGGCGTCGATAATACTTATCACAAGGCCGTTCTTGCTGGCACAGGCCTCCGCCCGACAGATGATAATGCAATTGACGATAATCAACGGAACGTAGGGCCCGAGGGTTTCACTCATTTCCGGCTGGAACGCCTTCAGGATCAAATCCGCGATGGTCACGAAGGTCGCGATGGTCAGTGTGAACATCAAGATTCGCACGTGCGGCTTGAGCAGGTCGCGCATCAAGCTGACGATAATGTTGCTGCACACCAGCACGAAAATGACGCAGCAGCCCATGGTCAGGGCCGGCTTAACGGCGGCGGTCACCGCCAGCGTCGGACACATGCCCAGCAGCAGCCGCAGCGTCGGATTCTCACGCCACAGGCCCGCGAGCAGCGTCTGAGAATAAAGTGCCGGTTTAGCTTGCCTGCTGTTGGACATTGCCGATGATCCCTTTCTTCTGCATCTGCTCTTTGATCTGCGTGACGAAATAACTGACGATCTCCACAACAGCTTCGCTGCTGACCGTCGCCCCGGTTATGGCGACGATTTTGGAATCGATCTGTTTGGGATCGCCAATGCTGACAAGCTTCAGCTCGCCGGCCGGCGCCCCTTTGTACTGGCTTCGATAGTAGTCACCCTTGATCTGGTCGCCGAAACCGGGCGTCTCGTTGCTCGAGAGAACAGCGAAGCCGGCGATCTTCTCAAACTTCGCATCGACCGCAACCACCAGCTCGATCTTGTCCGCAAAGCCCGACCCGGAAGCGTTGAAGCTCCAGCCCACGCACTGCCCGGATTCGGACTGGGCCTTAAAGACCTCGACCTTCTCCGTCTTGCCGCCGGCCGACTCGATTTGAATCTCAGTGTCCAGCGCAACGAAGTTCCTGGCTTCGGGCAGTAGCGCCCCGACCAGGCGATTGCGTTTGTTGACCTTGTTCTGCTCTATTCTCGGCGACAGGCCGGCGTCTGTTACCGCGATCAGCAGCCCGAAGAAAAAGGAGGCTACAATCAGCAGCCAGCTCTGTTGGACAAATTGCTTAATCTTAGACACTTGGTTTACCTCCGGCCGGGATGCGTTTGAACAGCCGGTCGATCAGGGGAGTCACAGCGTTCATCAAGAGAATGCTAAACATCACACCTTCCGGATATTCTCCGACGATTCTGATCAGCATCGTAATCGTGCCGACGCCGATGCCGAAAAGCCACATTCCGCGGCGCGTCAGTGGAGCGGTCACCGGGTCGGTGGCGATGAAGAAGGTGCAGAATAACATGGCGCCGCCGGCCAGGTGGAAGAATGGCTGGACATAGACATACGAATCCACCAGGTATGCGATGCCGCCAAAGACAAAGGCCGCGCTCAAAACCGCCGCCGGGATGTGATAGCTGATCGTTCTCCTGATCAATAGATAGAGTCCGCCGATCAGAAGCGCGATGGCGCTGGTCTCGCCCAGGCAGCCGCCAACCTCGCCTGTTATCGCCGGCCCGAATTGTTCTTCGCTGTAGATGTCGGCTCCCAATTCGTTTTTGATCGCCAGTTTGCTCCAGGCCAGCGGCGTGGCCTGAGTTCTGGCATTGAGCGCATTCTCCTGGGCGACGGCGGGCATAGCCGGGGTGATTGTCGCCGGCACCGTCCACGTTGTCATCAACAAACCGAACGAGACGCTCAGGAAAGCTCTGCCGACCATAGCGGGATTGAAGATGTTGGCGCCGAGCCCCCCGAAGACCATTTTGCCGATGGCAATGGCAAACACGCTGCCGACCACCGCCGTCCAGATGGGCAGCTTCGGCGGCAGAGACAAAGCCAAAATAATACCCGTCACTACGGCGCTGAAATCATCCAGGGAATTCGGTTTGTTGCGAATCTGGTTACAAAGCCATTCGGCGGCCACGCACGAGACGACACAGGCCGCCAGAAGAACGATTGCATGGATGCGGAAATAGTAGCCCGCGGCCGCCATCGCCGGAGCCAGGCCGATGATGACATCGATCATGACGCTGCGCGTCGATAACGGCTGACTAATATGCGGAGCACACGAAACTCTGATATCTTTGAGCATTCTCTCGTATCTCACATCGCGTATCCCGCTTCAGGGGATACGCTTCACACGGATTACTCTGCCATTTTTTTCTTCTTTCGGGCCAGAAAGATTTTGCCCGTTTTTATATGTCCCGCCAACTCAATGTTGGCCGGGCAGACGTAGCTGCAACAGCCGCACTGGATACATGCGCTCATGAAATAACCCTCCGCCACATCCAGCAGATTATGTTTGACGGCGTGCGCAATTTTCGTCGGGTCCAAGTTCTCAGGGCACACCTGAAGGCACCGGCCGCAGCGAATGCAGGCCGTCTGGCGTCTGGCGAACTTCGCCCTGCCGATTTGTTCTCTCGTCAGGACCGTCACGGCATTGGTGGTTTTCGTCACGGGCGTCTTCAAATCCGCAATCGCGATCCCCATCATAGGG
>DATKWR010000058.1:0-14556 GCA_035529475.1 Sedimentisphaerales bacterium
GCCCGGTCCATGCCGGTGATCTCGCCGTAGAAGTTCTGGAAGTTCTTCTTCTGGTCCGCGTACAGCGCGCCGTCTTCTTCGATGGCCTGATGCGGAGCGTGCGGAGAGCCGAACCAAACGACCGCAAGAAACGGCTGCGGAGATTCAGCGTGCTTGCGGATGAACTCGATAGCGGCGTCGGCGGTAACCATCGAACTTTCGCCCTGGGTCTCAACGGCGCGTCCTTCCCGGCTGAGAATGGGACTATTGTCGAAGAAATTTGGAGCCGAGAGCCATTCATCGAAGCCGCTGGCGTCCGGATTGACGGGACTGCCCTTACGGACCGAGCCCAGGTGCCATTTACCGAAGTGGCCCGTGATGTATCCCGCCTTCTTGAGCGCTTCGGCAATCGTGATTTCCTGCGGGCGCAGCGAGTAACCCCACTTGAAGCAACCAAAGCGATTCGGGTGACGGCCCGTCATGACGCTGCCTCGCGTCGGCGAGCAGACCGGAGCGGCGGCATAGAAGCGGTCGAAGCGCAGCGCCGAGGCGGCCATCGCGTCGAAATTCGGAGTCTTCAGAACGGGATGACCGTTGTAGGCCATGTCGCCCCAGCCCTGGTCGTCGGCCATGCACAAGATAATATTGGGTTTTCCAGATGAGCCGGCGCCGGTGGTTGAGGCGCATCCGGTTGCAGCCAGGCATGCGCCGGCGCCAACCACCTTGAGGAATTCGCGACGTTTCATTTGCATCAGATGTCTCCTTTTCTACATCCAGTTGAGCGCTGCACGGTCACTGCCTCGCCTCGTTCTTCATGGTGGGTTCTCCTTTGAGATAGCCCAGAGAAGTGAGGAACTTGTCGGCTTCGATGACGGTTTGGTAGTAGTAGGTGCTCTTGCCGTCGCGGTAGTTGAAGAAACCGTGCGGCTGGCCCTCATACAGGTGAAGATCGCATCGCCGGCCGGCCTGTGTCATCAGATCCTTGTACTTCTGCGCCGTCGAGACGGGTATGAGCTTGTCTTGCGTTCCCAGAAAGACAATGGTGGGGGGCGTGTCTTTGTCGATATTGTGCATCGGGGAAAAGTCTTGCCAGTGCTCCTTCACGCGGTCGTGGCCGTACCCTTCGGGGCCGTTGTCAAATACGGGATTGAACAGAACCATAGCGTTTGGTTTGCAACTGATGGATTTGTCTTCGGACGGCTCCTCGAACTTTTTGACGGTCCCCGTGGCGGCGGCTACGTGACCGCCCGCCGAGCCACCTGCGGCCGCGATGCGGTCAGGGTCGATTCCCAATTCCGGGGCGTGCATTCTCACCCAGCGTATGGCGGATTTGCCGTCTTTGACGCACTCGTAGGGCGTAGTCCCATGCTGATTCTTCACCCGGTATTCTGCGGAGATGGCCACCATCCCACGAGAGGCGAGATACCGGCAGTGGGGATAGAACTGTGAAGGCGATCCGCCGACCCAGCCGCCGCCGAAGAAAAAGACGATGGCCGGTCTCTTGTCGGTAGTCTTATGATTCGCGGGCTTGAAAATGTGCAATTGCAGCTTGACGTTGTCCACCGTCTTATAGACTACCTGCCCGTCCGGGCTGTCATCCGCCGCAGACGCTAATGTACCGGCGGCAAATAACGTCACCACTGTAACAAGGAGTGCATACGGTTTGTGTCTCATGTTACCTCCTATCTCTACGATTCGGCGTGAATATACTCGGCGGCAATCTTGTCCCCGGTTCTTTCGACCCATCTTCGCAGAAGCTGACGATGCGTGTCGAGAACATTCTTGAAATCCTTGATTTCTGCGAGGTTCTTCATCTCCCCCTGGTCGTTCTCCAGGTCGATGAGCTGCTCGCGGTGGCTGCCGGAGTCGTAAATGCAATACTTAAAGCGACCCGTTCGCAGCATTCTTCCGTTTTGACTTTCCGTGACGACGAAGTCGCGCCAGTCTTTGATGTCTTTCCCGCCGGCCAGAGGTTGCAGGCTCCTGCCGTGCAATCCTTCAGGTATGTCTATGCCTGCGTAGTCGCAAAGCGTCGGAAGAAGGTCGAGGCCGTTGGAGACCAGATGTGAATCGTCAACCACGCCCGCGGGAATCCTACCTTTGAAGCTCATGACGAACGGAACGCGCACGGCCTCCCCATAGAGCACGGACTTGTGTTCCATCTTGTGCGCCGAATCCATATCGCCGTGGTCGCTGGTGAAGACGATCAGGGTGTTGTCCTCCAGTCCGGCTTCTCGCAGGGCATCGAGGACTACTGCGATTTCCTCGTCCACCATTTCGGTCAGCCGGCAGTACGCCCAGCGGTGCAGACGCCACTGATTGTCCGTCCACTTCTCGCGAATGTATGCGCGGAAAGCTCTGACTCCGAGATACTTCTGGGCGATGCACTCGGCTTCGGCTTCAGGCACGGCGTGGTTGGGTGGCAGCGGAGGGCAATTTTTCTCCACGAAAGCGCCGATGTCCCCGCTGTTTCGCGCGCGATCCAGCACGGCCTCGCACGTCTGAGAATCTATGTTACCGGTTGGAGCTTCTCCCCTGGAGCGGCTGTAATCATTGATGGCCATATAGCAGATATCGTGCGGGTTGATGAACGAGGCGAACAACAGGAACGGCTTGGTGTGTGGGCCTTTGATGAATTCCGCGCAGGCATTCGCCAATTCCCCGCGCGAATTGCCCGTGAGATTTCGATATCCGAGATTCTGCACGTTGTTCATCAATTTAGGCAGGTGCACCTTGCCGCCGTAGGCCGTCTCATAGCCCGCCTTCTGGAAGCGCCGGCCAAGCGATTGTTCCACCATGACCTCGGTGACAGTGGCCCGGCCGGAGTCCTCGTTTTGGCCCATTCCTATCACGCTGGGCATCAGGCCCGTCTGAAGGCTGAACCGGCTCGGCACGCAGACGGGGTTGCAGGCGTACGCTCTGTCGAACCGGATGCCCGAAGCGGCCAGCCGGTCCATAGCGGGCGTCTTGAGCCACTTGTTTCCCATGCAGCTCATCATCCCGGCGTGCTGCTGGTCGGTCATGATAAAAAGTATGTTGGGCCTGTTGTCTTGCGTTGGACTCTCGTTGGCCAATATCGTGTGTCTCGGCGCCAGGCCGATGGCTGCGGCCGCGGCCGCCGTGATGAATTCTCGTCTTCTCATTATTATTCTCTCCAAACCTGCAATTCGATGATGTTTCCTTCGGGGTCCGTCACATAGATCAGTGTGATAGTGCCGGCGCCGGGGATCTCGGCCGTAACTAAATCGCCGACACAGCGGCCGCCTGCGGCGAGCACCTCATCTCTGGCGGCTTTGATGTCCTCGACCGCAAACGCGAGGTGTGCCAAGCCCGGGCGGTTGATCGCCGTTTCGAGCCGTTGCTCAGCTTTGTTGTACTGAAAGATCTCAAGCGTAGGTGCGTCGTCGCCGTAACCGGGCAGCCGTAAATGAACGCCCCGGACTTCCGCGCCGGGTACGCCCGTACATCGTTCGACCCATTCTCCGATGGCCGCTCTTTCCGGCGGGACCGGCCGGCAGCCGAAGATCCGCTCGTAAAACTCAGCCAGCTTCCGCCAATCCAGGGCGATGATATTCGTGTGTTTGTACTTCGCTTTCATCGTCGTTTTGCCGGCAGTCATCAGGGGTGGTCGTCATTTGCTGTCTGTTTCTGTTGCGCCGGCGTTTAGCAATGCCGCAACCTCCTTCATGCGCTCGAGGTGCGCGCCTGAGATCAGGCCGTCCCTGTCCGGAGGGACGTTGAGCAGGTAGTTGGCATTTCGCTCGTTACAGAGCTTGAGCATCTTGACAATTTCCCCGGCATCTCTGACGCGTTCGGGCCGGTCCGCTGTGTTCCAGAACCAGGTGCCTGAGATCTTATCGCAGACCTCTGCCGGCATCGTGTTTCCCTCCGGCGGGAGGCTCTTGGGGTTCCAGGGGTATTCACAGCTATACACGTCGGAATCCTCGAGGTTGTGGGCGTTGTTGCCGATTACCAGACACCGCCGCTGCAAAGACTTGACGTGGGCCTTAATCTCCTGCCATCGCGCCCGGGTGTATGCATTGTTGTATTGGTCGATCCACAGCAGGTCAACGGGGCCGTAGTTGGTGAGCAGCTCCGTCAACTGTTTCTTGATGAACCCGACGTAGTCGGCCGCCGCCTCCGGAGGCAATCCATGGAGATCGGGCTGGCCTTCGGGGATGGCGCTGTCACGTTTGGAACTCGAGAAATTGCCCGGAAAGCAGTAGTAGAACCCGACTTTGAGCCCGCGGGCGCGAAAAGCGTTCACATACTCGCGGACGATGTCACCCTTACCGTTCTTGTAGTGGATAAACTGGGTGATGTCGTGTGTGGTGTGGTCACTATCCCAGAGGCACCAGCCCCCGGTGTGCTTTACTGTTAACACGCCATATTTCATGCCGGCCGCGCGGGCGAGTTCCGCCCACTGTCCGCAGTTCAGTCTGTCCGGCCTAAAGAGTGCCGGGTCTTCATATCCGTTGGCCCATTCGCGATTGACATACGTGGCCATGTTGAAGTGAAGAAACAGGCCGAAGCGGAGCTTCAGGAAGTCCTCCTGCAAGGCTGCTCGTTCGGCTTCGACTTCCACTCGGGCATCTGCTTGTTGTAAGAAGCGGACGCAGACGGGTTTTCCGATGGAAATCTTGTGGCCTGTAGGTTCAAGGCCGCCGGTTGCCTGGTTGATGTGGAAGACCGCGACGCTGTCGCTGCCCTGGTTGGCGACGAGGCAGAATGTGCCGGTCGGGTCGATGTTGAAGTTCCGCGGGGTTTTGATATCGGCGCTCTCGTGTTCGACGAGCGCCAGCGTCCCTTTGGCCGGGTCAATGCGATAGACAGCGATACTGTCGTGGCCGCGATTTGAGCCGTAGAGAAACTTGCCGTTCGGATGCACGCGCACCTCGGCGCACGAGCTGGAACCACCGAAATCCGCCGGAAGGGTCGGGATCGTCTGAAATTCGCTCAGAGTCCCGGACGCCGGCTCATACGCAAAGGCGGTGACAGTGCAGGCAAGCTCATTGATTACGTAGGCGAACTTGCCGTTCGGATGGAAGGCGAAATGTCGCGGACCCGAGCCCGGCTTGAGCCTTACGAATGGAGGATTGTTAGGGACGAGCGTTCCCTTTTCAGCATCCAGCCTGTAAATCATAATCTTGTCGATGCCAAGATCGGCGACGAAGGCGAAGCGATTGTCGGGGCTAAGGTTGACCGAATGTGCATGCGGTCCTTTCTGGCGATTGGGGTTGACACTGGAGCCTTCGTGCTGCACGAAGCCGGTCGGCTTTGCGAGCCTGCCGTCCTGCTCGATTGGGATTACCGAAGCGCTGCCGCTGCCATAGTTGGTTACGAGTGCATTCTTTCCCGTGTGGTCGATGTTGACGTGGCATGGCCCCGAGCCGCCCGATGGCGCTTGATTCAGGAGCACCAGGCCCCCCGTTTCTTTGTCGATTGTATAGGCACTGACCTTCCCGGCTCCGCCTGACTCACTGACGGCGTACAGGAATCGGCCGTTGGGATGGATCTCCAGAAACGACGGATTCTGTGCCTCGGCGGCCAGGACCGGCTCAGAGAGTTTTCCGGTCGCGAGATCAAGCGTGCTGCGATAGACTCCTTTGCTGGAGTTCTGGCCCCCCGTGTACGTTCCGAAATAGACTCCAAGCGGTTGGCCGCCGGCTGTTGATAGCGCTCCGGCCCACAGTGCAGCAATAATTGAAGCTCTAATATTCATACGCATCATACGCACAAGACCTCCTGGGAACCTGCATTGACTGTTGAATCTCGATTTCACTATGGATAGGAACTGGTACGACTTCGTTCTGCCGTCTCATGGCTTCTCGCTCAGGCGCGGCGCGCTGTGTCCCTGCTCGCGAATCCGCTGGAGAAGGGCCCGCATCTCGGCGACTTTGGCGGGGTATTCTGCGACCAGGTTTTTGCGCTCTGCGATGTCCTGCCGGATGTTGTAGAGGGCAGCGTCGTAGGGGTTCGGCTCGTAGCCGTTCTCCTGGTCGAACCATGCCGGGGCTTTGGTGACCTCGCCCGATTTGGCGTCGATCAATACCCAGTCATCCTGGCGAATGGCGTAGTGATTAGCTTGTGTGTTATGAACGAGGGACCGGCGAATGTTCTGGTCGCCTGTCTTGCCCGACAGCAGGGGCAGGATGTCGTAGCTGTCTTCGGCGGCAGTGGGGGGCGGCTCGTAGCCGACGGCCGAAGCGAGGGTCGCCATCAGATCGATTTGGCTGACAAGGGCATCACTGACGCGCCCGGGCTCGACCACGCCCGGCCATCGCACCACGAACGGAATCCGGTGCCCGCCTTCCCAGATATCGCGCTTGACTCCGCGCAGCGGTCCCATGCTCCGGTGCTGGGAATTTTGAACGCGGTCGTATGCGTATTTTTCAGGCCCGTTGTCGCTGGTGAAGATAACCAGCGTGTTATCACGAAATCCGTTTTTGTCCAGCGCGTCGAGCACCTTTCCCGCGGACCAGTCGCTCTGGAAGACGTAATCGCCGTACCCGCCGGCCTTCGTTTTGCCCTGAAACTCTTTGGTCGGGACGATGGGGGCGTGCGGGGACGTCCAGGGAAAATACAGGAAGAACGGCTGAGCGTTTCCTTTCTGCTTGCCGATCCACTCGACAACCTTCTCGGTGAGCCGGGGCATCACCTGGTCCTGTCGCCAGCCGGCGGCCATTGGGCCGGGGCGTCCCTCCGGCGCACCTTCTGTGGGCATTGGATTGGGCTTGTAAGGCTCGCTCGGCCGGATCAGGACGCGGTCGTTCTCAATCCACGTGTAGGGCGGGAAATTCGGTACGTCATCGCCGAAGTAGTAGTCGAATCCATGTGCAAGCGGGCCGTCCGGGATAGGTTTCGACCAGTCAAAATCATCCGGGTTCAACCCTTGTTTCCCACCGGTCGCCTCGCTTTTTCTGATCGCATCCCAATTCCATCCCAGATGCCATTTCCCAATGCAAGCCGTCCGATATCCCTTCTGCCTGAGGATTTCGGGCAGCGTCAGTCTCTGCGGGTCAAAGACCGAAGCCCCAAAGGCGTTGACGATGCCGTGGAATTTTCGCCAATGATAGCGGCCGGTCAACAAGGCGTACCGGCTCGGCGTGCAGACTCCAGACGAGCTGTGCGCATCAGTGAACCGAATGCCTTCGCCGGCGAGCCGGTCCAGGTTTGGCGTCGGGATTTTCGACTCGGGGTTCTGGATGGCGAGATCGCCGTAGCCCATATCATCGGCATACATGATGAGGATGTTGGGCAGCTTACCTCCGGACTCTGAACGTGCGAGCCCTGGCAGCGTCCGCGCCAGAGCTGCCGTAGAGGCCAGCTTGAGAAACGTTCGTCTTGTTATCATCCTATGTACCTTCCGCTTTCGCAGGCAACGGGTCAATGATTATCCGGTTCGGACACAGCCATTACTTTGGACTCCGTCTCCGTCGGTGTTGGGCTGACGCCGCACCATTTCGATGATCCGGCATTTGCCGGACCGCTGCCGGGAGTCAAAGTTAGTTCAACACAAGAGAATCTATGCTTGAAAGCGCAGATTTTCAAGGAAAAAGTCGCATGGACTCGGAGTTGCGGTCTTAGATTTCCAATTTATGCCGGAGGAAGTCGTCCCGGCTCGCCGGGACGACACACCTTTACTATTTGACTTTTGATTTTTCATTTTCTGCCCCCATTTGCTTCATTGTGTTATATTTTCTATATTCTATATATTGGGGGGTATCGAGATTATGAAGACGAAATCCAAGTTGCGTGGACTGACATTCTTCCTGGCGACAAGCGCCAGTGTTGCTTGCGCGTGCATTTGCGTGCTGTTGATAGCCGCCGAGTATCACTCGGCACGCCTGAAGCTGGATACTCAGGACCGGGAGTACCAGGGTTGGGAAGCCTTCCGAAAGACGAATCCCGCCTATTTTGAAGCCAACGAAGAGGCGGCCGGCGCGTGCGCGACGAACTTGAGCGCGGCCAGAGATAACTTCTGGGTGAAGCTTCCTAAAACACACCTGGCAGGGCTGTTCGTGGCCGTCGGCCTGGGCAGTGCCACCGCCGCCTATCTGGCGACCTGGGCCGTGGTGTGGCTGGCTGGTGCCGGCTTCTGTCGATTCGCTCGATGGCTGGCGCTTTGTTTTCAGCGTAAGCCGAAAAGGCGGCCGAGGTCTGCTGTTTCCGCCCAAACGGCATGGCGGACCAGCGGTTGATGCCGTGTACCGGGTCATTGAAGAGCCCCTACCCGAAGGAGGAGGGAGTGAAGCAAGGTAGGGGCTCAGACGCGCACCTCTGATTTCTCAAAAAACTCGCAAAGTCAACTCAACTCAAGCCTAACACATAGCCTCCCTATGTCAATTGTGGTGACTACGTATTTTTTCGAGAAAAATTTTGCCGCTGCAGGATGATTTTGACCATAACGGCAGCTTGATGGCGCCCAGGGCATCATCAACGCGGACCGAAGACATTGCAGGGCTCAATGTGCGCTGGTTGTGTCTTTCTCCCAGCGTTCGTGCTCGGCCTTGAGATGTTCTGCCAGTTCCGGTCTTGCAGCGAGCAGATTGGCGGTTTCGCCAATATCGGATTGCAGGTCGAACAGTTGCCAGTCCTGGTTGGTGCTCTGCTGTTCACGGAGGAGCTTGTAACGGCCCATCCGAATCGCGGCGCTCTTGTCGCCCCAGCGCCAATAGAGATACTTGTGAGGAGAGGGTTCTTGCCCGGCGAGGGCTGCTGTTGGGTCTTTTCCATCCAGCATGCGATCCGAGGGCAGCGCCAGACCTGCGGCACGCAGGGCCATGGGCACGAAGTCCATGCTGGTCAGAGGCTCGCGGCAGACCGTCCCCGGTTTGATCACGCCGGGCCATCGAACGATGCACGGTATTCTGATCCCGCCTTCCCAGAGCGTTGTTCCGCCCGCTCGCAAGGGTGTATTGGACGCGCATTCCAGCCCTCGCGCCGGGATGAGAAATGCCCCGTTGTCGGAAAGCAGAATGACGATCGTCTTTTCGGCGAGCTTCAACCTATCGAGCTGGTCGAGCACCCGGCCCACTCCGTCATCCAGTGCCGTGAGCACGGCGCGGTAACGCTCCCGCTCGTCCAGTGTTTTGGGCGAATAGCCGTATCGTGCAAAGGCTTCGTCGGGGGCCTGCCACAAACACGGAGTGCCGGGCGGTTTGTTGCTGGGATTCGGGAAATGTGCGGCGTTGAACGGAACGTAGCAGAAGAAGGGCCGATTCTTGTTTCGTTCGATGAAATCACACGCCGCGTCGGCAAAGACGAACGTGCTGTAGCCGTTGGCCTTTGCCGGTTCGGTGTTGCGGTACAGGTCGTTGCGGCCGCGATAGATGTAGGTGTAATAGTCACAGTTTCCGCTGATATTGCCCAGGTATTCGTCGAAGCCGCGATCCGTCGGCCGGCTGCCCGGCGAGAAACCGAGGTTCCATTTGCCGAAGCAACCGCTGACGTAGCCCGCCCCGGCCAGATAGCGGGGCAGGATGACTTCACTTCGGGCAAGTCCAACCTGCTCGAGCTCGTCGATCTTCCATAGCTGCTCGTTCAAGCCGTTGCGGAGCGGGTGCCGGCCCGTAAGCAGGGCGCCGCGCGAAGGCATGCACGACGGCGAGGCAATATAGAAATCGGTGCAGCGAGCGGCCTCGGTGGCGAGCCGGTCGATGCGCGGCGTTTTGACCTGCCCGTTTCCATAACAACCGAGGTCGCCATAGCCGATGTTATCCAGGAACATCAGTACGATGTTGGGTTTCTCGGCGGCGGCGGAGTTGCCGGCGCGGGGCAACATGAGGTTCATCAGACCTGCACCAAGAGCGCCCTTCAGCAAAGTCCGGCGGGGAAAATGGGTGCTTGATCCGAGGTGATGTTCAAGTGTCGATATACTCTTCATTTGGCCTGCCCTTCAGAAAAGAAAGCAGAATGTTTTTTCACATTGTAGAGGTATCGGTCGCCGGGTGTCAAGGGTGACGCCAGAGCAACGGACGCCCGCCTGCGAATCGCAAGTCCGAAAACGCCGCGAGACCGACCCCAGGCTTCCGCTTGGGTCTTGCGTCTTGGGTCTGGAGTCCACTAAAAACGGGTCGTTTATAGGGCTACTGAAAAAGACGCTCTCCAAATCCCTGCGAGGCCCTAAAGGCAAGCCCCTGATGAGCCGAAGTTAGAATGCTCAGACGCAGGCAAATTCAGGGCGATATCAGGAGAGACAGACGATCGTGGGCGATGAACAACGACACAGACGGTTGCGCCTTTTGCTCAAGAAGCTGAACAAAGAGCGCAAGAAGCAATCGCGGCAGATAGACATACTCTGCAACGACCTCATAGGCGCACAGAGGAATTTCATCAAGAGACTGAACACGATCAGTTTCATCGCAAGTTTCTGCGAGTCCATTATCGGTACGACCGACCTGAACAATCTCTTATGCGCCGCGGTCAGAATCATCAAAGCCGAGACCTCCGACGCCAATGTCATTTTCTTCTTGAGGCAGGGCGATGATTTTCAACTCCACGTGTTCGAGAGCCCGACATTCGCGCCTGGCGGAACAATTGCTCTTGAGAGACAACATCTTGAGGCTTGCTTCAACCGCGAGTTGATGGACAATATCTGCAAGTCAAACAAGGTGTGCACTCTCGATGAAATGTTCGCTCTCGGGCTCCAGGGCAATCCGATCGGGCTGGCCCGGCTCTCGGTGGTAAGCCTCCCGCTGGCGCTGCCCGGTTTATCGCTGGGCTTCATGCTTCTGGCCCGCCCGTCTGAAAACAAGCTGACCGCCGACGAGATAGAGAGAGTCACTTCGACAAGCTACGCACTTTCCAGAGCGATCGCCGGCTGTGCGACCGTCCAAACACCCTGAAGTTGGTGATTGGCAATTGTTCGTAGTGACGCCGTAAGGCGTTCCTTCAAAATGCCCTTACGGGCACACTACAAACATTTGCCATTCACCAGTCACTCTGTTGATGACAGTCAGCGTGTTTGGCGTCGAAGCTCCGTGAGTCCCGCCGCAAGGGCAGCGGCACGCAGATGGTCGCCTGCGGGCCCGGGGGATTTGTAGAACAAGACGTTCAACAACTCCGGGTACTGCTCCAGAGCCGTCAGTGCCTGCTTCCATCGGGCTGCATCTTTGGAGCGAAGGGATTCGGCCAGTCCCAGGCAGATGGCCAGGTAGGCCGCCCGGGCTTTTTCCGGAACGCCGGCGCCGTCGGCAAGGCCGGCTTCGATCTCAGGCTTCATTTCCGTCCGTAAAGCATCGCGCCGTCCATCCACATCAGCAAGCCTCTCGATATTGGCCGGTTTCTGGATGCCGATGCGATAGAAAACCTTATCGTTCCGCCGAACCTTGCCGCCGCCGTTTTCGGCAATCACCCGGTCGGCGACCTCAATGATGCGGTCCCCGAAGCGGGTGATCGTCTCGTCCTCCGGCATCCCCGGGCGGGTGGTGTTGCGATAGCGGTCTTTGATGGTCCAGCCCTGCCGCTGTATCCAGCGGTTTCCTTTGATCGCGCCAACGATGGTGGCGGCCGTGGCGGCGTTGTTGTCGGCGTCCCAGCCGAAATTGAAGGCGTGGGTGAGTGTGCCGACCAGATCGCCATCCCCGTAGAGCAGGGCGGCAATCGTCGCAGCGGTGCAAAGCTCGTAGCCGTTCTGGTTCCGCGTTCGGCTTTCGTAGAGGGTGTATTTGTCCCTGATGAGCCGGCGCGTCGTGCGCCAGTCGTTCGGATTTTCTTTATGCCAGCGCCGGACGTCGCTGATAATCGGCACAATGCGGCTGTCCGGATCGATGGAAGCCAGACCTGCGTCGATAATGTGCTCGATGTCGTTGGTGATGAAGGCCGTTGCGATCATGGCCGTGAACAATTGTGTCGTCTGGGCGGGTTCGCCGTCGATGCTGACATGGGTGTAATTTAAGCCGATCCGGGCGGCGGTCTGGGGCATGGCCGGAGCGACCAGACCAAATGTCTCGCAGACAAACTGCCCGGAGATATTGAAGCCGGCCCAGGGATTTAACGCGAGATTACCGGTCAGGGGCGGATCAATGCCGATGTCCATAAGCCTCCGAACGTAAAGGTTGGAGCACCAGATATGGCTGTTAATGTGCTTCTTCCATAGCTGGGTGATCTGTTCGGCTCCGAGCATCGCGGTCTGAGCTTTTTGCATCGAGACGATATAGACCCATTCGATGTCTGTGTCGTCATCGGTTCGCGCTCCCTCCGCGAGCGAGGGCGTGTAGTGCTCTACGTTCCCCGGCTCCTCGTAGTATTTGTTTTCGTGAGCCAGGCCGTTCAGATTGCCGAGCAGTTGCGCGAGCAAGCCGCCCCGGATTTTGTCTTCGAGCGTCTGTACGGATATCTCCACATACTCTTGCTTTGCAGCCGCTACACCGCCCCTTACAAAGCTCGCTGAACAAAGTAGTACCAGACAAAACGGCAAGGCAATTCTCATTGTTCTTCTCCCGCCTAAATGAGGTAATTCAGCGTTTGTTCTTGCGCTGATCGAGGCGCTCGCCCAGGGGTCTCTGCACGGGGATACTTAATCCGCCGCCGGTCTCGAGTTCGTCGAAGAGCTGCTTTTTCATCGCTTCAATCTGCTGTGCATAGGCGGGGACGTTGATCAGGTTGTGCCGCTCGTGTGGGTCGGTTTGCAGGTCGTAAAACCCGTCGTAGTCCCACACGCCCTGGTAGAAGATGTACTTGTATCGCTCCGTGCGGATGGCGAAGACCGTCGGCGTCGCCGGGAAGTTCCATTCCCAGTAGTATTCATAAAGGATGTGGTCGCGCCAGGGCGGCATTTGGCCTCGCAACAGGGGCAGGAAAGAGCGTCCATCCATCTTCGCGGCTTGGGGCGCCTGCATACCCGCCGCCTCCAGCAGCGTCGGGGCGATATCGATGTTCTGCACCATCTGCGTGATCTTCGCGCCCGGCGCGATCAAACCGGGCGCGTAGGCGACCATCGGAACGCGGATCGACTCCTCGAAGGCGTCCCGCTTGTCGTAGAAGCCGTGTTCGCCGAGGGCGAAGCCGTTATCACCCATGTAAACCACGAGCGTCGATTCGCTCAGGCCCGACTCATCGAGCCAGGTCAGCACACGGCCGATGTTCTCATCGAGCCCATGCAGCGTCTCACAGTACTGGCGGTACAGCTCGTCGAACGATGGCACCGGGTCGTTGTCGTATTGTCCGGTCTCCATGTGATCGACGCCGTGGATGCTGTAGCGCCGCTCGCGGACCCAGTGCGGCTGCGTCTGGTAGTTGTCTTCAGTGTTGGCCATCGTCTCAGGGCGCTTAATCTCGCTCTTGGCGTAGCGGCCTTCGTGGCGCTTGGCGGGCTGGAACGGATAGTGAACCGCCTTGTGCGAGAGGTACAGGAAAAACGGCTTGCGTTTGTCGCGGCCGTCCTTGAGCCATGTGAGCGCCTGCTCCGTCAGGACGTCGGTGGTGTATCCCTCAAACTGGCGGCGCGTGCCGTTGATGTTGAGCGTGGGGTCGAAATACTCTCCCTGGCCTTTGAAGCTGGCCCAATGGTCGAAACCGGGCCGGGGGGCGTCATCGTCGTGGCCCATGTGCCACTTGCCGATGAAGGCCGTCTGGTAGCCCGCCTTCTGCAAATACTGCGGGAAGAATACCGTCCCTTCGGGCTCGGGCCGCTGATTATCCACAATCCGATGGTGGTGCATGTACCGGCCGGTGAGAATCGAGGCGCGGCTCGGGGAGCACAGCGACGTGCTGACGAACGCGTTGGCCAGGTGGGCGCCTTGCCGCGCCATGCGATCCATGTTCGGGGTTTCCAGAAACGCCGGGGCGTTTTCCATGAATCCCATGAAGTCGTAGCGATGGTCATCGCTGAGGATCAGGATGATGTTTCGCCTGGCATTCTTTTCGGCGGAAGTCGCGCGCGATGAACGCCCGACAACGCTCGAAAACAACATCCCGGCTGCACCGCATCCGGCCAGCTTCAGAAAATCACGCCGATTGTGCACCGAGCTTTGCGTTTTGCGATAGGTTGTCTTCATTTGAATCATTCTAAGGGAAAGACCATTTGATTGTAAATACTTTGGCGTGTTAGAATGAGCGGATGGACGATATTCTCGATAGCAGCGATGATGGTATCTACGAGATCACAATGGCATCGGCCGGGCCGCGAGGTCGGCTGCCTTTGGATGAGAAGCTTCTTGTCGATAGTCCGAGCGGTGATATCTTCGGGATGAGCCAAAATGTTGGCATGGGATGGGACCCGGCTAAGCTGACGCAGGAGCAGTTCCTTCTGCTCAGTACGCAAGCGGGTATTCGTGCAGGCGACGGCACCCCGATCGCTCTTGGCTACCACACGGGCCATTGGGAAATCGGCCTGCTGGCAGCGGCTGCGGCGACGGAGCTGCAGCGCTTAGGTTACATCCCGTTTGCGGCCTTCTGCTCCGATCCCTGCGATGGGCGAACTCAGGGTACGCCCGGCATGATGGATTCGCTGGCCTACCGCAACGATGCCGCCACGGTCTTTCGCCGCCTGATTCGCAGCTTGCCCACGCGAAAAGGGATGCTTGGCGTAGCGACGTGCGACAAGGGTCTGCCTGCCATGATGATGGCTCTGGC
>DATKWR010000059.1:0-2631 GCA_035529475.1 Sedimentisphaerales bacterium
GCTCGGGAGGAAAAGATGTCTACTTGTCGCGGTAAACCTGATTCCAGAAAAATTCAATTCCCGGAATGATCTGCTCAATATCATCGAGGCCCTTGCGGCCCTTGTCGTAGGTCTTCTCCAGGGCCAGCATCTCTGTTTGGATGGCCATGGCGTTAGGGACTCGGGTATAGTAGTCCTCGGGCAGCAGATCGACTGCTGTGATTTTGTAGGCCAGGCGGTAGTGCATTCGGGAGTCTTCCCGGATGACAGCGGGCGCAGAGATGTAGGTAGGTTTGACGGTCTCATCCTCTGGGATGACGGTGATGGCCTGCTTGCCGGCCTCTACCGCGGCCTGCTGGATCTTGCGGCGTCGCTCAAGTTCGGCCCGTTCTTTCGCGGCCTGCTCGTCGGCCAGGCGTTGGGCTTCGCGGGCCTTGGCCATCTGCTCGTCGTCATAGGTGCGGCGTGCAGACTGGGCAACTCCTACTGAGGTGCGGATAGAATTGATCAGGGGGAGGAATCGCCCGTCGATTTCGGTTTTGCAGGCGAAGTTGATTTTGCGGCGGGCCTCGTCGAGTTTGTCGCCCATCGGTTTGACCGCGCCGATTAACGCACAGGCCACCGCCCGTTGTTCGTCAGTCTGGACCACGACGGCTTCGAGCAGGTCCAGATTGGGCTGGATTGCGGCTCTCAGCGCCGCCACTCTAGTCGGCTCGCCCAGGGCTTGCAGGGTGGGGATGGCCGTTGTGGCGAGGTCTACCAGGGCGTTGGTGGTCGTTACGATTTGCGTGACGTTTGTGGCGCTCATTTCGTCTTACCTCCCGTTTTCCAGTTGAAATCTTTCAATTGCTCGGTCACGGACTTCGCGACCACGGCGGGTATGTTGTCCACCCGCTTCTGCATTTGGCCGAAAAAGCCCTCCATGGCCTTGTATACGCGCTCCGGACTTCCTTGCCGAGCGCCCTCGTCCATGCACTGTTTGATCAGGGCTTCCTCGAGAAGCCACGTATCCCAACTCGACATAAACGCCAATAGCATGGCCTGTTTCTTCGCAACGGTCTGCGCGGAGTGTAGCGACCAGATGGCGTTGTTGCCTAAGCCGGATCCTGCAACACGCTGCACGTAGCCGGTCTCGCAATCGATCAGTTCGAATTGCATGTCCACCCGATACCACCCCTGATCGTGAAACGAGATGATGGACGTGGGAATCATCACCAGTTGGTGAAGCTCCATGAGTTCGTGGTAGGCTTCGAACACTTCGGCGGCTTTAGTGAAGGCGTATTCGTCGCCTTCGGCGGTATGCGTGCCCGTCTGGGGCGCTTTTGGTAGGGCCCGGTGGATCGCCAACACCTTCTGTGCGAGCCTCGCCCGCATCTGGAATTCTGAAAGAGGGCCCTCCGTGGCCCGCGACGTCCGTGTCGCTCGCTTCCGTGCAGCCTGCTTCCGTGCAGGGGCCTTCCTGGCCTTCTTCTTCGCCACCTTCTTGGTGGGGGTTTTCTTTTTGGTTTTCTTTGCGGCCATCAGTCTTTCACCTCCAAATATGTGGGCCGTCCATGGCCCCATTGAGCCTCCATGCTATTCAAAAGGCGACCCAGTCCATGCACGTCCTCTTTGTGGGGGCTGAACCGCAAACATGCCCTTTTCCACTTAGCATCACCATTAGCGGTATTGTGTATTTGTGAGGCCGTCGCCTCGGCGATTCAGTCTTCATGATAGTTCGCATGGTATCTAGCCCAGACTTGCGACGTTCTTACTGGGTCGTCTTCCATATTCAGTTGTCAAATGAGCCGCCTAGGTCCTCAGTTATTCCCCATTCCGGGCCAGATGTTCCCATGTCAGCGGCTCTGGGGAACCCACGCCTTGCGGCCTCTCGGCCAAAGCCGCCGGCAGGAGATCGGGTCGCACGCACCAGCGTTTGCCACCGCCAATCCTATCAAATACAGCTGTTGCGGGGGACTTGATTGGCGACCGGGGTACGCCCCCCGGCACCACCACAGCAACAGCCAACGAACATGAAAACAGGCACCGCCCCGGCTCTACCGGAACATCCATGCTCGGATCGCCGTGAGCGGCACCTGGAATCGCAGAGCGTGCAACAACGGCTGCCAAGCTCATAGATGATGCTCTGCGGGGTATGTGGATGGGTCTACTGTGTTGTGTAGTTGAGCTTGGCATAATGGTCTCTATATCACTAGGGGTGACGGTTGTCAAGGCACAATTCAGATTTTCTAGTCGAGCAATATCAGCACAATCGTCAGCAGGATCGGCAGCGCAATCGTCAGGGCGACAAACCACGTTGGTATGCGTGTACCTCTATAGGTCAGCATCGGAGGCCCCCATCGCCTTGGCGGACGCCCGGTAAATCGCCCGGCGCCGGTCGTCCTTGCGGATCTCGGTGATGATGTGGTGCCAGCCAGCACCGACTACCACCACAATTACCATGAGACAGAACACGTCAAATAGCATGGTTACACGTTCCTTTCCTCTGACTCCCTGACGCTGCCCACCTCGGGCAGACTGTGCCCGGTGTAGTCATCGTCGCCTCGGCTGCGGCGGCGCTTCTGGGCAGAGACGAGGGCATCCACGCTGATGGTGCCATTCTTGAGGTTGTCGGCCATCTGATCGGCCTCGCGACGGGCGGGGTTGTACGTG
>DATKWR010000060.1:0-8086 GCA_035529475.1 Sedimentisphaerales bacterium
TTCGTTTCGCATGATTCGCAGCGCCCAGTCTCCATCAGCCGGAGAGGTGAGCCGCCGGAGGCCGCCATCGGCTTGGGCCTGGTTTTGAAAATGCCCATCGTGACCGTTGGCCGGGTTCCACCACGCGATCTCGAAATTCCCGTTCATGGGCAGTCTTACAGTCACGTTTCCGCCCGTCGGTAAATACAACGCATAAGCCTCACCCGGTTTGGCCAGGCAGAATGCCGTCCCCGACTCTATCACTTCGTCGTGCGCTTCCATTTCCCAGAACGGCAGCGATTCCATAAAGGCCCTCGCTCCGCCAAGCTGGGTCCAAACCGGCTCCCAGGCCGACATCGGGCGGTTGTACGGCTGGATAACGTGCGCTTCCCAGACCCCGCCGGCAATGTAGGCGCTCCACCAGGCATGACGATCCTCTTCGGGTCTGCCTTCGTCGAAGTTGACCACGAGCGTTCGCCTGCCGCGCTGACGGCACCGCTCGATCCAGTCGAGAGTCGTTCGATGGTGCTCGAGTGCCTTCTCCATACCGCTGAGCGCGCCGTGTGCGCCCGTCTGGATCGACGTGAAATCCACTTGCGGAGCGTCGATGTACTGATCGTTGGGGAGATTGACATTGTGAATTCCACGCGGATGGCCGTAGGGGTCGATCTCTTCAAGCTGGCGCATGAACTCCAGCGCCTGGGCAAGCTTGTAGTTCTCGTTATGCTCTTCGCCGAAGTTAAAAAGCAGCGCCGGCAGGTCCCCGAAGCGAGCAATGATCTCGCGGTAGTAACGCATGTGATCGTAGCCTTTCCAGGCGCTGTCGTCTTCGAGCACCAGGTAAGGCACGATGCCCTTGGTCTGCATGTATTCGAACAGCTCCCGCCAGCGGGCCAGCTTCGCCACGTCAAAGCGAGCGTCGGGTCCGCCATTGGCCATCGCCTGGCGCGGCGTCTCGCCCAGCCAGGGCCAGACGTCGCGGTCGTCGCCGCCGATGTTGTGGGTCATGATGTAAAGCGAGTTGATGCCGCGAGCGGCCAGGTAATCGATGGCGGCTTTTCGCTTGGCCGTGGTGTTGTAGCTGTCGTAGGCGCCGAGGAAGTTCTCGGGGTCGTCGCAGCCGGCCTTGAGCCAGTACGGCCCGTCGCGGAACTTCAAATAGCGAAGTTTGTTTTCGGGCGTTCCCGTATGTTCGAGTCGTCCCCAGCGGTAGAACCCCGGCGCATCTTCAGGCGGCTCAGTGACGGCAAACGTGCCCGAATGCCCGTCCAGTCGGGGGTTGTCACTCTTCGAGGCGTACTTCCACCGGCCGGCCTGGTCGGCTGAAAAGCGAACCTTCCAGACGTCTCCGTCGAGACCGCCCCGGGCGTCTCCGTCGTAGAATCCCGGCACACGGTACTGCTCGCCGCCCGGACCGGTGAACAGAACGTCAAGGGAGACGGCAAACGGATTCGGTTCGCCCCGCCCCTGGGACGGCGGTCCCCTGAATACAATCTCAATTGGCGCCCACTTGGCGAAACGCTCCGTACCGCCAGCCAGCGGATTGGGGCCGTTGATAGAGGTGAACAGGATCAATCCCAAAGCCAAACATCTCTCGTATTGAATACAACGCATTGTCACAGTCTCCGTCATGCCGGTATCATTTTAAAATCTCAATTCATCGAAGTGTACCTGTTTCCTCGAACAAGGCAAGAAGTTCGTTAACCCGATTGGCGACATTCAAAGTCCCTTGGGCAATCCACCATCCTGCCGGTACGGCATGACGCATCGGACGGCTATTTCTCGTCCGGGCGATCGGGGCCTGGCCCCCGACCTTCCACGAATTGGGACCATGCGTGCAGCCACTCCTCAAGCCTCGTATAACCGCTCGGCCTGATCTCCATCGGATGCTCCGGAATGACCAGCGCCCGGTGGGTAGGAGTCGGATCGGGCCACACGTTGCCCCGCCCGACCATGTCCTCCACGGTCACGTAGGGAAACTTGTTGTCCGCCGGCCAGAGGTGCGCATTCGTCCGGTCCGGCGCGGTCGGATGAGACCTGGTGGGATCCGGATCGATCCCCTCCCGGACGTTCCGGACGATCCGCTTGTCGATAATGTCCCGGAACGCAGGGAATGCCCCGGCGTTCTTGAGCACATAAGCGCGGGCGGCTGCCGCCGTCATGGGGCAGTACCCGGCGGGCCAGTTCGGCGGCTCGGACGCTCGTGTCTGCGGCGGCACGTCCGGACCGGTGGTCGCGTTGGTCCCGAACCGCTGGTCCAGCTTGACAAACCGCGAGAGCTGCTCGATGTCCGCCGTCCCGTCCGGGTCCCATATCTGAGGCGGATTCTTCCCGTCCCATGGCTTGCCGTTCAAACGCCGGAGAACCGCGGCAGGATTCTCCCCGTCCCAGAGCTTACCATCGAAGTAGTTCGCCGGATAGTCGTTCCCGTTACCCAGATAGACGCTTGAGATGTTGTTTCCCACCTCGACCGCAAGGCTTCCGATCGTATGAGCCGTTTCCGTCAAATGGTTCCCGACGATGGAGACGCGCACCCTGTTCTCCGGGATCCCAATCGAAGCGTCGGCCGTCGGTACGCCTTGATTGCCGTCATTGGTTCCTGTCCCGCGGACCTTGTACATGCCGCCGCCGATCCGGATGCCCATCAGATGGTCAAAGACCACGTTGTTTGAAATGATTCCCGATCCCGCGAAAAGAGGGTTCCGGTCCTCGTTGTGGGCGAACAGGTTATTGAGGACGGCGGCATATCGTTCAGGCCTGCCCTCGAACCAGGCAATGGTTTTGTAGAACAATCCCTTCGAGTGCCCCCGGTCCTTAAGGGCGTGCGACACCGGATGGAGAGGCAATCCCAGCGCCTCGCTGATGATGCAGTTCATAACGACGCACTCGTCGGGCTCCAATTGCAGATTCATGTCCCCTCCCCAGGAAAGGGAGAGGTGGTCGAGGATGATTCCGGTCACTTCCTTAGGAACCGTGATCGGATCGGGCACACGGCTCTTGTCGATGCTGTTTCGCTCCTTCTTCTTGCCCGCGTCGTCAATCTCGCCCGACCAGGTCCTCGATAAGCCGTCGTCACCCGGGCGGATCCGCAGGTGCTGGATGAGAACGTCAGAGACACCAATGTTCAAGCCGTAGTCCCGGATGGTGATGCCTGGATGCGGCGCCGTCTGCCCTGCAATGGTCGTCTTTCCTCCCTCCTTCTTTTCGATGAGTCCTGTTACTCCTTTCCTCTCTGTGGACCGGACTGTATGCGTGAAGAATATCCTACTCTTGAGCCGGATCGTCCCGCCCACCTCGAAGACGATAGTCTTGGGTCCGGGAACTTCCTCGATGGCCCACCTGAGTGAGCCCTCGATCGGCTCTTCCGTGCGGTAGCAGTAATCGTCCAGGGTTGTTACCTTCACGATGCGGGTCTGCGCCGGAGATCCGCCCCAGGCGGCGGGCCTGCCCGATCCCGCAGGGGTATGGGAGCCCGCGTAGTCACTCGCCCAGGGGATCGTCGGTAGGATCCGGATGGTCCCCTCGTCCTTCTGATCGTCAGCCGTGGTTGAACCTGTCCGGGGAGCATCCGCTGCGGGAAGGGTGGGGCTGGACAGGCCGCCCGAAGAACAACCGGTTGTCGGGTGCAGAAGAAGGAGCGAGACGGCCAAACCCAGCATCGCTTGAGTCGCAGGATTTTTCACGGGAGTGTCTCCTTACGGATACGGATAAGGCTTCTGTAGAATTGAAGTTAGGCATACTTTTGGAAAGCAAACATCTACGTTCAACGGTCTGGAAGGATTCTACTGCGCTTCGGTGCGGAAATGCACGTCTTGGGTGTGCTCGCCGATGCGCACTTCCCCTGATCTCTCCGATAGTCCCGAGCCCATGATCGAAACACTCTCGAAGCTCACATCACGAACGTCATGTTCGACGTCTGCTCCCTCTATCTGCACGAGGTACTCTCCGGGTTTGCCCTCCAGCGTCACGTTGCGGAACCGCACGCCCCGAATGAAGCCGGGCACCTTCTTGCGCATATACTGGTTCACCACAGGGCGCAGGCGGATGAGCGATTTTTGGCCCTCGCCGTGGATCCGGATATTCTCGATGGTGATGTTCTCCAGTCGCATGTCTTCACCGGGCTCAAGAAGAAATGCTGTCATACTGAAGTGGATAATGTCCAGATTCCGCAGCGTCACATTGCGCATGAATGCGGCACGACTCTCATGGCCGAGCAGGAAAATCCGTGCCCGGTCGCACCAGAGAACCGAGTCTTCCACCGTAATTCGCTCAACATCGCTTTTCGGTGCGCTGAAGTCGAGTCCCTTCAGAGCGACACAATCATCATCGCTGCGGATGAAGCAATCGGTGATCAGAACGTCCTGGGAGTTGCAGGGATTGATGCCGTCATCGTTCTGGACACGGGAGTTGCAGAGCTTCACGTTCCGGATCGTTACCCGCTGACTGTTCTTCGGCACGATAGTCCAATGGGACGAGCCTCGCAGCGTGATGCCATTCACTTCCACGTCAGAGCTGTCACGAATGGCAATCAAGTTACCCACCGGGCCTTTGCGCCACTCCCAGTCGGAGCCGTCCAGAATGCCGCGCCCACAAATCCGCATGTTGGCGCCTTGCGCCAGCACCTCAGCCTTTACAACGGAACCGCCGGCCAGGTAAAGGGTCTGGTTGCTTTCCAAGACGATCTTCTCCGGCTTGTGTACCCCGGGGCCGAAGTAAATAACGCCCTCATCGCCGGGCTCCGGGGTGTTGATTTCCAAGGGGTTCGCAAATAGCAGCAGAGGCCCTTTCTTGCCGTCTGGCTCCACGCTGAGTTTGCGAGGTTGGTCCAGCGTCAGGTTCAACGTATAGTCGTCCTCCAGCGTTGGCCGGATCCCGGACGACCGGGGTCGGATCACCACATTCCGAAGCGACCGCTTGGACACAATGCGGACCACGACAGGTCCTGACATATCGAAGTTGGCAAACGAATACGAGCCGCCATGGTCCCACTGTTTCCCAGCGAATGGCGGGTCGAGAACACGGGCCATGTATGTGTCAACTTGCCGGCCTGCCGCACGCACTTCATAGTCCTCCGACAAGGTTTCACCGGCCGGAGCGGGATGAGTAACGACCTTCGCTGCACTGGTCATATCGCCCCAAACCTGGCCCGACAGCATGGTAAAGGCCACAACCAGAACGGCAATTGCCGGCAGTCCGCCGGGGTGGCCGGTCTTTGTTTTGAATGATTCGCATTGGGTGGGTTTGTTGGTTGTCTTCATGGCTCTTTACTGCTCCGGGACAGGATTTTGTCCAGTACCAACATTCATACGGCACTGCTGATGACAAGATACCATAGCACAATTCCCCTTAACCGCAAGTTTTTCTGGTAAGCGACGGGCCGAGGGTACGCTATGGCGATTTGCATTGTTTCCAGAGCGAATCGCCATTAAAGCGGTGCGTTCGAAGGTGTGAGGGTGTACGATACGACTGAAGGTTTGGGAATAAACGGGTCCTTGACACAAGTGCCTGGCTTTTTCGGTGTTTTTTGCGGCACGGCACGTTGAACCTGCCGGAATATTGTTCCAATTGAGATGAGATTATAGTATTATGAGACTTGAAGCTTGCAGGAGTGGCTCGGTGAAGTGTATATGGGAAATCCCGGCTTAACATAGATTTGTGCATGTCAAGACAAGCGTTAAATCACTCAAGCAAGGAGAGCATCATGACAAGAGCATTGACAGTCGTCCTCGCAGCAATCGGGGCTTGGCTGTGGTTGTCATCGCAGACAACAAGTGTGCTGGCACAGCAGCCGAACGAGGGAAAAATCAAGAGACCAACCGACAAGCAGCTTGCGCAGTGGTACCTCAATCATCCCTGGATTGACAAGAACGAGGACGGCAAGGTATCGCCCGAAGAGTATGACGAGTTCATGCAATTCGAGTCCGTCCTGGCGCGAAAAGCGTACGAGCTTTACAAGCCGCGTGGGAGCTACAAGGCAATGCCGTACCGCGTCATGGAACCGTACAACTACGATCCCGAGAAATCGTATCCGTTGATTCTCTCGCTGCATGGCGCCGGGGGAAGAGGGGACGACAATTCCATGCAGATTCGTGCATGGAACAGGTGGATATTGAAAGAGGACTGGCGGGAAAAGTATCCCTGTTTCGTCATAGCTCCACAATCGACCTCGTCATGGTCTATCACGGGAGACGCCCCTTTCGAACGCCCACGCCCAACGGGAAACAGGGCGGATGCCCCTTCGGCACGGGGACGGGAAAGAGGACAGCAAGAGATGGAAAGAACAGAGGGCTCCCTGTCTCTGGCGTTCGAGATCATGGACAAATTTATTGAGGAGCACAATGTCGACAAGAACCGGATATATGTCATCGGCCACTCCATGGGTGGGATGGGTACGCTTCGCGCCATTTGGGAACGCCCCGATTTCTTCGCGGGCGCCGCGTTCTGCGCGGGCAGGCTCCGTCAGAGTCACGGCCGCGAGAAGATCGCAGACGTTCCCATCTGGGGATTTGTCGGCACTCGCGACACAATGTTCCACCGCGGCATGGAGGAGCTGTTCTCCGAACTCAAAAAATTAGATGGGAACATGAAGCTCACCGTTTGCAAAGATGTCTCGCACGACGTCGTTTACATTTACAGCGATTACAACGGCGACAATGAAGCAAAAGACTGGATCACCTCATACGCGACCGATCGGTGCGATCGAGAGCCGAACGTTTGGAAGTGGCTGTTCAAGCAAAGATTATCTGACCGGAAATAGGAGTGTTTCAGTAAAGTGTGGTGTGTAATATCCTTTAACCATTTTTTGAAGGAGGAATGAAATGAAAACCACAAGGAATCTCTTAGGGCTGTTATTGGCGGCATGTCTGTGTGTAGCGTCTCCGGCGGGAGCGGAACTCATCCAACACCTGGATGCGTCGGTGGCGAACTCAGTCATTACAGGCGCAAACCGCGCAGTAAAACAGTGGAGCGACCTGAGTGGCAAGGGTAATCATGCCGTTGAGCGCATCAGCGTGGTGACCTATCCGAGTGAAATCACGTTCCCGGGGGGGGCGGCCGGGCTTGATTTTGGGACGACCCGCAATTCCCTGGAGTTGTTCAGCGCCGATGCCTCGGATCAATGGCTCGATCAGAGCGCAGGGACCGGCGGCTTCGCCGTATTGATGGTTACCCACACCACGGCTTCCGGTAACGATTGGGCTGATCTGATCGGTAACATCAGTACAGTAGCCGATGGCTTTGGCATCCGCCCCCACCAGAGCAGCGGAATCTACCAGGCGTATATGCGGGGTCAGATTGGGCAACGAGCCAACGTAATGCAAGTGGGCGACACGTGTGTCTGGGTCCTCAACTACAATGCCGCTACGGGTGCGTACGAACTGTGGAATTCCAAAGACAATAATCCACTGACCGGAACCAGGGCCCCCGTGGATTTCAGCACCGGCAATCCCGTAACCCTGGGCACTACCACGGCCGCAAATCGCTTCTTTATAGGGCTGATCGGCGAAGTGATGATCTTCGACGCCCCCTTGAGCCAAGCGGAACTGGACCAATACAAGAGTGATCTCGTTTATAAATGGGTCACACCCCTGGAAGAAAAAGTGATGGCTGCGGTTCCGAATCCCGCCGACGGGCTCAGTGAAGTACCGCGGGATGGCGTGGGACTATCCTGGACACCGGGCATTCTCAGTACAAGGAACGACATTTATCTAAGCACGGATTTTGAGGCCGTCAGCAGCGCCACGGCTAACAATGATCCCGCCGGGGTTTACATGGGACGGCAAAGTGCAAACTCGTTGGCGCTGCCGCGTCTGGAATTCGGCCAGACCTACTACTGGCGTGTCGATGCCGTGGACGGGCAAATCTACACCGGCCCCGTATGGAGCTTCACCACGGAACGCTTCTCCTACCCGTTGGCAGCCCAATACATCACGGCCCAAGCGTCGAGCACATACGAGAACAGCGCGCCGGAAAACACCATCAATGGGTCCGGCTTGAACGCCCAGGGTCTGCATTCCACTGACCTTGGGGCCATGTGGCTTAGTGACGTCAATGATGCGAATCAGGCATGGATTCAGTATGATTTCACCAAGCCGTACAAGCTCGATCA
>DATKWR010000061.1:0-4565 GCA_035529475.1 Sedimentisphaerales bacterium
CACGTACAACAGGCCCAGTTCCGCCGCTTTGTCAATGGTTTCGAACAGGGTCAATTCCGCAGAAGGGGCAGGCACAAGGGCCATTTGCCAGCCGAGTTGTTCATGCGCTCGGACGGCAGGCGTCAGCTTGGCACTGGGGACCGTCGGCGCGGGCAAATCGCCCAGGGCAAACTGCGTAGCCGCCAGGTAGAACTGCAACATCTTCGGGTCCCAGAAGACGGAGGGGTGATGGGCGAAGCCGCAGTAGAAGACGCGGCCCCGGCCGTAGTTGCGCACCCACGCCAGGGCGTAATCGTTGTCGGCTCGTTCGACCTTGCCGTAAGAGGGTTTCTGCTGCATGTCAGTCTTGGCCGTGTCGATGCTCAGGAGCACCCGCACGCGATTGCGCGAATAAGGCTCGTGGACGCGGAAAAATTCGTCGCGGTAATCGAAGTCACCGCCGAAGGGCACCGTCACGGGATGCGTGGGGTCATCAAGCTTGATGAAAACGTGCTCATTGTTGGCTTTGTGGTTCGCGCCGCGTGCGCCTAACATGATGCCGAACTCAGGCCAGTCCTCGCGCGCGCCGGGCCAGTATGTGAAAGCCACCGAAGTGCCGTGCACGCCAAGCAGGCCACCGCCCCCGTAAACGAACTCGACGAGACTCTGCCTCAGCCGGGGCTCTTGAAAGAGATTGCCGACGGTGTTGTTCAAAAAGACCGCGTCGAACTTCCTGAGACTCTCAGGCTCGAACACCGACGGGTCTTTGCTGACCACCGTTTCAAAAGCACCGGTTTTTTCGCCCATTCGCGTGAAGGCCAGGTTGGCGGTGGGGATGGAGCCGTGGCCCCCGTATCCAACGTTCAGGTCAAAAATCAGAAGCCTGCGCGGTTTGCGGGGCTGAACAAACGCCTTGGCTGGAATAGCCGCCTCAATCCGCTGCCGCTGATCGGTGTTCGTAGTGACGCCGTAAGGCGTTATTTCCAAAAATGCCCTGACGGGCACACTACAAACGGGAACCGCAAGTATTCCCGCCGCTCCGGCCATACCACTGAGAAAATCACGCCGTGTTGTTTTTGAGTGTGTCGTTTTCATGAGGGGATATTAACAAGTACCGCGTTGAAAATCAAAGTGCAAAATGTATAGTAGCAGGCGATGATGAAGATTCGCCGGATGACAATGGATGACCTTTCGCTCGGGTTGCGACTAACGCAGCAGGCCGGATGGAACCAGATAGAAGCGGACTGGCGGCGTTTTTTGAGCATGGAGCCGGATGGCTGTTTCGTGGCGGAGATGGATGGCTCGTCGGTGGGGACAACCACAACCTGCGTCTTCGACGGCGTCGCCTGGATAGCGATGGTCCTGGTCGAGAAGAGCGTTCGAGGCAGAGGCATCGGAACCGGCCTGCTAAAACACGCGATCGACTACCTGAAAGAGCGAAACGTCAAAACGATCCGCCTCGATGCCACGCCTGCAGGCCGGCCCATCTATGAGAAATTAGGATTCGTTCCGGAATACGAATTAGCCCGGTATGAAGGCAAGCCTGTCATCGATCGTCCCTCGTCTCTCGTCCCTCGTCCCTCGGTCCTGGTCGCTGATATCACGGAGCTTGACCGGCGAATTACCGGCACAAACCGCGAGAAGATGCTTGCCAAGCTGTTCGAGGAATTTCCGAAACTTGTGCGATGCGTCAGGCGAGACAATCACGTGCAGGGTTATGTCGCAGGGCGTCCGGGAGCTAATGCGACACAGGTCGGTCCGTGTATTGCAACGGCCGGCGAGGGACCGTCATTGTTGTCTCATTCGCTGAACCGCTGCATGGGAAAATCTGTATTCCTTGACGTTCCCCTTGACAATGCTGGCGCTGTGAAGACAGCCGAAGCGGCGGGCCTGACCGTTCAGCGATGTTTTACAAGAATGTGCCTGGGTCAACGAATCAAGGATGACGTGCAGGCAATATGGGCCAGCTCAGGTCCTGAGAAGGGATGATATCTGCGAAACAAGATAGTAGATGATGCTGGCAAAAGCAACGCCGATCGAAATGAGCATAGCAATGTTCCAGACCACGGCTTTGGCGCCGCTCGGTTTGTCGTCGCCAAGATACTTCCTGCTGTTGTTGAGGATGAAGAAGGCAACGAAGGCAATCGGCAGCATCAGGCCGCAAATGGCCGAGGTGGGGATGCCGATCCAGGGCCCGATGTACTTCCAGAGAACCACACCGATCATGCCGGGCGCGGGGATCAGGCAGGCCAGGCGGTAGCGCCATCCGCCAGGCTCGACGCCGAAAACCTCGCACGCCGCAAAGCCGCAGATGAGCATGTGCATGGTAATCGAGCTCAGGGCCATACCCAATATCCCCAGGCCGAAAACAATCCGCGAGAAGAACATGCTCAATCCCGCCGACTGGAGCATGGCGGCGGCTTTGACGGGTGATAGTACCGTGGAGCCGGAAGCGAATTGCGCGGGGTCATAGATTGTGCACGCGGTGGCGATAACCATTAGGGACGTGGCGATGCAAAACGGCAGCAGCATGCCCGTCAGCAAATCGAATCGGGACAACCCTCTGTGCTCCTTGCCCCATCCCCTCGCAAGCAGGGTATAAGGAAATAGAAACGTGGCGTTTATCCCGGTGGCGGCACTAAATGCGGCCATGACAATCGAGACTCCCCGCGGGTCCGTCGGAATATACAGCGGCAAGAATCCTTTGAACAGCCTGCCCCATTGCACGCCTCCATCCATCGCTCGGCGGACGATCACAATCGTAAAAGCCAGGATAATCATCCAGACGAAACCTTTGAGGATACGCTCGTACAGCCTGATGCCCCTGCGGCCGCTGCTGTACGTCCAGGCCACGGCGGTCGAAATCGTCAAAACGCCGACGCCAATTCCAATGAGCAATATCGTCTGGGCCGCAGGTGACGAGGGCGTCCAGCCCGTGACTACCCTGATCATGTCGTCCGTCATGCCGGCGGCCAAGGCGTATTGGGGCAAATGCCAGATGACAGTCGCCAGCAGCGCGCCGATCGCCCAGCTCCAGCCGACGACCGGATGGATGTAGTGTTTCATCGCATAGAAGGGCCGTATGCCCGTTGACAGCGTCTGATACGACATGGCCGAGAACATAACGATGCCCAGCACCATTGCCGCCGGTTGAACCCAAAGCAGTCTGTACTCGAGAAACGCCCCCGCAAACAGTGAGGCCATGGCGCTGCCGCTTCCCAGTATCAGGGCGCTCTGCAGCCATCCGGGCCCCGTCCTGGCGAAATATCCCCTCCACCGTTGCCACGCGGGTTTGCCCTGGAGCTCAGCCAACTCCACTTTCTCTTTGGCAATCGCCTCGGGAGCTGACGCCGTGAACATCGGCAACCCCTTCACCGCCTCGCGCCCGAGACCATTATGCTTTTGTCTGTCCCTCATGGTCCCAATATGATACTATCCCTGCCAACACAGTCCAGAACTTCTCCGCGACGGAGAAAGAAGTGTTTTTGCGCTACGAGGTACGTGATATGGGAGTAAAGAAGATTCTTGAAATCTGTTTGTATTCGCTGCTTGTCGGCTTTGTCGTTTGGCCCGGCATGATATCGGCAGCGGAGGATCCCGTGCGGGACAGTCAATGCTTCGTGAGGGTCAGTGCCCGCGACAACCGGTATTTCGAGCTGACCAATGGCCGGCCCTTTGTCCCCATTGGTCTTAACATGATCGCTCCTTACGGTGACAATGAGCAAGAAGCCCTGAAGCGCATGGAGCAATGGATCAGCAATCTGTCCGAGAATCGAGGCAATTACATACGCCTCTGGCTCAGTAACAACTTCTTCGACGTCGAGCACGAGCGCAGCGGCCAATACGATAGCGAAAAGGCCAAACGTATCGACGCCGTTCTCGAAATGGCACGCCGGCACAATATCCGCGTCAAGATGACGATAGAGCACTTCCGTCATTTCTTCCGAGACACTCAGAGCTGGGCGGCCAAGCCGCTGCATCACGTCTCGCTCGGCGGGCCCGCCGAGGACATCGACGATTTCTTCCAGGGCCAAAAGAGCCGCGACCAGTTCAAGAAGAAACTCGCGTGGTATGCGAACCGATATGGAAGCGATCCGGCCATTTTTGCCTGGGAGCTCTGGAACGAGATGGATACGGTCAAAGGCAAAGGGTACATGGAATGGACCGAGGAAATGCTGGCGGAGCTCCAGAGGTTTTTTCCGAAGAACATGGCCACCCAAAGCCTGGGCAGTTTCGACAACGACAGCAAGCGAGAGCGGTATCGCAGGTTGTGCCTGATGGGCGACAACGATTTTGCCAACGTTCACCGTTATCTGGACCTCGGGGCGGCATTGGAAGTTTGCAAAGGGCCGGTGGACGTATTGGCTGCCGACGCGATTCTCGAAATGCAGAACTTCAAGCCTGCAAAACCGATTCTGCTGGCCGAGAGCGGCGCCGTTGAGCCGAGCCACAGCGGCCCGTTCAAGTTGTATCAGAAAGACAAGGCGGGCCTCATACTCCACGACATTGTCTTCGCTCCATTCTTCGCAGGGGCCGCCGGGACAGGCCAAAACTGGCACTGGGACCAGTATGTGGCCGCCAATAAT
>DATKWR010000062.1:0-2907 GCA_035529475.1 Sedimentisphaerales bacterium
TTGACACTCGCAAAACCCAACGCGAGAACTGGAAGGAAATTATCCCGGAGAGCCGGGATACGTTGCGGTCGGTGGACGTTGTGAGCAATCTTTTTGTCTGTACCTATCTGAAGGATGTGACCACCCAAGCCAGACTCTACACAATGGACGGCCAACACCTCCGCGATATCGAGCTTCCCGGCCCAGGTACCGCCGGTGGGTTCGGCGGCAAGCGCAAAGACAGCGAGACCTTCTACTCGTTCGAGTCCTTCGCTGTGCCTCCCTCCATTTATCGTTACGACCTTGTTACGGGGCAATCCAAGCTCATCGAGCGCGCCAAAGTCAGCTTTGATCCGAACCAGTACGTAACCGAGCAGGCATTCTACCGCTCCAAAGACGGTACGCGAGTTCCGATATTTATCACGCACAAGAAAGAGATCAAACGCGACGGCTCGAATCCCACGCTCTTGTATGGCTATGGCAGCTTTAACATTTCGATTCTCCCTTCCTTCTCGGCGCTGCGTTTGGCCTGGATGGAAATGGGGGGAATCTACGCTGTCGCCAACATCCGCGGCGGTGGCGAGTACGGCCAAAAGTGGCACGAAGCCGGCAAGAAGATGAACAAGCAAAACGTATTCGACGACTTTATTGCCGCCGCGGAATATCTGATTGAGGCCAAGTACACGTGCCCAGCGAAGCTCTGCATACTTGGCCGGAGCAACGGGGGGCTGCTGGTCGGGGCGTGCATGACGCAACGCCCGGACCTGTATGCGGTTGCCCTCCCCGGCGTAGGGGTCATGGACATGCTGCGCTTTGACGAATTCACGGCGGGACGCTTCTGGGTCGATGATTATGGGTCAGCGAAGGACAGCATGGAAATGTTCGAGTACCTCAAGGGCTATTCTCCTTATCACAACCTCAAGCCGGGCGTGCATTACCCGGCCACGCTGATTACCACGGCGGACACCGACGACCGGGTAGTTCCGGGACATTCGTTCAAATTCGCCGCACAGCTTCAGCATTGCCACGCGGGGGACAGCCCCGTTCTTATCCGGATTGAGACCCGCGCGGGACATGGCTCCGGCAGGCCGACTTCCATGATCATCGAGGAGGAGGCGGACATCTACGCGTTTCTCGCGAAGAATCTGGGCATGTCGCAGTAACAGATTACAACCCCATCGAAGGCGGAAAAGATTGCAGAAAGGACAACAGATGAATCGAAGGACATTTCTAAAGACTCTGCCGGCGCTCGGCGTGCTGGCCGGCGCGGCGACGAGCTTCGCTCAGGACTTGCAGCCCATTGTGCTACCGAAACCCGAGAAGGATGGCGGCAAATCCGTGCTGGCGGCTCTGTGGGAAAGAGAGACCAACCGCAACATCAGCCCCCAGAAGCTTCCCCAGCAGGTGCTGTCCAATCTTTTATGGGCGGCGTTCGGGGTGAACCGCGAAAACGAGCCTTTCGGAGGCCCTGGCAGGACGGCGGCAACGGCCAGCAATTCCCAGGAAATCGATCTTTACGTCGCTCTGTCCGAGGGGGTCTATCTGTACGAGGCGGTCCCTCACCGATTGACTCCGGTTGTGGCCGGAGATTTTCGGGCCAGGTCGGGCCGGCGAGCGGTGGCTACGGCGCCGGTCAATATCTTCTACGTCGTGGACCTGGCCAAGTACGCCAAGGCCCCGTTCCAAGAGCCGGGACTGAAGGATTCGGATATTGTGAAGTCCTACTATTACGTCGCCACCGGTTTGATTGCGGGCAACGTGTATTTGTTCGCCGCCTCGCAGGGCCTCGCCGCCCATTTCCACAACTGCGACAAGACCAATACGCCAAAGGAGTTCAAGCTAAGGCCCGAACAGCGCGTGCTCTACGCCCACACCGTCGGCTACCCCGCCGACGCCCAGCCCTCACGCTGAGCCGCCCGCCAGGGTCCGCCGGCGTTTTCCAGGTAAAAGGAGGAACTCAATTACGATGCGTTTGCTCTGGGTCTGAGTGTGGAAACGCTTGACAATGTTATCTGATCTCTGGTATAATTCGAGACACTGATCGCAAAACACAGGAGGGTCGCGCGACCCTCAATTATCTTTTAAGCAGAAGGAGAAAATGAAATGAAGCGAGTGAACAGTAGAAGAAACGTTGCAGGATGGGTTGCACCCTGGTCTGTGCTGAGCTTGGCTGCAATCCTGGCCGTGGTCGGTTTCGTCCCGGCTGCTCAGGCGGCCGACAGCGGCAAGAATGTGATCCTCATCGGCTGGGACGGGGCCCAGAGGAACCATGTCAACGAAATGATCGAAAGGAAAGAGTTGCCAAACCTTGTCGCTCTGGCCAAAGAAGGTGCCAGGGTGGACATTGATGTGATTTCCGGCGCCACGGACACCAAAGCCGGATGGACTCAGATCCTGACGGGCTATGCGCCGGAGAAGAGCGGGGTGTATAGCAACGGCAAGTATCAGCCGATTCCCGTGGGCTATACGATCTTCGAGCGCGTAGAGAAGGCGCTGGGACCGGGCAATGTCGAAACCCGCGCGATGATCGGCAAGAAGGGCCACGTCGATGCCGATGGCCCCACTAAAGTCCCCTATGAGAAGTGGCTGCAGAGGGAACAGAAGCAGAAGAAAATCGACACGGCCAAGCCGGGCCTTGGAAATCTGGCCGGCGGCCAGGTCGTCGAGGAAAACGGCCAGAAGTACGTTGTGACGCCGGGCAAGCCTTACTACAACACAAAAGACCACATGGACATGTTCGTCAACGGCCTGGTCGAGAATCAGAAGGTCGGCGAGATGGCCCTGAAAAACCTTGAGCAGTGCAAGGACAAGCGGTTCCTCTTCTTCGTTCACTTCGCTGAGCCGGACCATGCGGGCCATCAGAAGGGCGAGAACTCCCAGGAGTATTCCGATGCGCTGAAGAGCGACGACGAATGGACGGGCAAGATC